>JANXWR010000050.1 GCA_025351025.1 Burkholderiales bacterium
AGATCCAGGGCGTCAAGGACCTCTGGATCCTCAAAACCGCATTGGGTCGGCCTGACCGCAAAGCTCACGTTGACGAGGCCAAAATGGCCGCGTAACGTGTCCCCAGCCGCCGCCGGTTGCAACTATCAGTGGGACATCGCCACTATTTCATCCGAAGGTGACCTATATCACTACAGTGCTGCAGGGCCCAAAAGAAGTTGTCGCCGTCACTGCTTGGACCCCGTCGGACGACTATGCCAAGAACCAAGAAGCGCTCAAGAAGCTGGTGTATCAGCTGAAAGGAGTGCGGCAAGACAAGGCCGGACCAGAACCGGGTGCGCCGATCGCAGTGTCCGTGCCGCAATTTCCGGAAGGCGCTTCCGCGCCGCGCTCGGTTGGGACCGTTAGTGCTAATGCCGAGCAAAATTCTCAAACGCAGGCACTATCGCGGGCAAATGGGCCTCAGACTGCCGGCGGAGAGTCCGTCCCCTCGCGTTTGCGCCAACTGGACCGCCTGTTCAAGGACGGCGTCATTAGTAGCGTTGAATATGAGACAAAGAAGGCTGACCTATTGAAGGCGCTCTAGACGTTTTCTCCACCGGCTTGGCATGGAGTTGCGCTTGTGCAGGTACTTGACCGTGCAATCGCCGAAGCGGGAGCTACTCGATGGCATCGTCGACGCCGTCGGCCATTGAGCCACAGGTCCCGGGCCAGGCGGCTAGTCGAGCTACATATTTTCTGCTTGGGCCGATTCGCGTTTCGAGCGAGCCACGTCGATCATTGTGGACGCGCGGCAGCCGCATTGGAGGCGGTCGTCACAGGGCGCGTAGCTTGGCTGGCTGACGTGAGCCGGCCCACAAGAACTGTGGCAACGACTGCAAGTGCGAAACCAACTGTCGTTAGGTCGAGCCGCTCTCCGAGGACAGGGACGGCGAACAACATGGCGAGAAAGGACTGCACCAGCTGCACTTGGCTGACACGTACGGCGCCGCCGAGCGCGAGGCCGCGGTACCAAGCAAAGAAGCCCAGCCACATCGAGAACAGAGTGACATAGGCGAAGCCACCCCACGCCATCCCGCTGACTGCATGCATGGGCCAAGTGAGCAGCATGGCCGGCATAGTGAAGGGCAGGCTGCCGACCAACACCCAGCAGATCACATGCTCAGCTTTCATCTGGGCCGAAACTTGTGCGCCGGCGACGTAGCCGATCGCTGCGCTTGCCATCGAGACGACGAGCAGCCCGTCGGCTAGCGAGAGGGTGCCATGGCCTTGCCACACAGCGAAGCCGATCACCAGCAGTGCGCCGAGTACGGCGCAAAGCCAGAAGCCGAGTGAAGGCCGCTGGCGGAACACTACCGCTGCCACCGCCGCTGTCGCGAGCGGCAAGAGACCAGTGACGACCGCGGCGTGCATCGCATCAACGCGCCGCAACGCGAGCGCTAGAAAAAGCGGAAAACCAATGACGGTACCAAGCGCGCAGATCGCCAAGCTTCGCCATTGCTCCCGCCGTGGCCTCGCGGCGCGAACGGCGAGCAGATAGGCAATGCTCAGCAAGCCAGCGAGCGCCGCACGGCCTGCGGTGACAAACAAGGGAGGCAGCTGGGCTGCCTCCGCTGGCCCAACTGCCAGGCGCGTCATCGGCGTCGTCATTGCGAAGATCGTGACGCCGAGGAGCCCGAGCAGCAGGCCGCGCGTTTCGGGGTGAGCTTGGTTTCGGTGCAAATTGTCCCGCTTGTGCGGGAGGGTAACCCCGCGTTTGTGTGGCATGCCGTGGCCATCCGAGCGTACATCCTGCCTCGGACCGAACAGTTGACTCATCGTTAGCGAGCCGTAACCGCTAAATCGGCCCGCAACCACGCGAAAGGCGAACGAGGCTACGCGGCCGAAGGGCCTGAGGAGCAGCACAGGACCGGAGACGACGGCCTGATTCGGGTTTGCCCATCCCTGGAAGCGCTACTTTCTGCACCGAAACCGAGATCACCCCAGCCAGGGCTCTCCCAGGAGCGTCTCGCTCCACGCCGGTGCAACTTTGCTTTGTTCTACGGCACGCCAAGCTGCATGATTCGGCCTCCCACGGTTTGGATCACTCTCCTCTACGGCCGCGGAGCTTGCTGCAAATGAGGTGGTCGCGGTGCCGGGCGCCACCCAGTATTTCAGGACGAAGCACACCGGCGAGCTTGTGGGAGCTGCAATGAGCGTGACCCAGCCACCGGACGCGCAAGGGAGGCCTACATGATCCGCGTTAGTTTCGTCGCCGCGCGGACGCGCGCGCTGGTCGCCGTTGTCTTCGTCATGGCCGGATGCGGCGGCGACGGCAGCGGTGCGCCGCTACGGGGGCAAGAGCCGCCGCCAGCGGCCGCCTGCAGCGGTGCGAATTCCTCGGCGGCGCGCCATGCGGTGTACGTCGCCGCCCAGGGTATGGACGACAGTGGTTGCGGCACGACCACCGCTGGCGCTTGCAGGACGCTGCAGCAGGGCATCGACAACTGCTCCGCTCCCGGTTGCGCGGTGTTCGTGCGCCACGGTCTGTACCCGACCGGTGCGACGATCAAACTCAGGGATGGGGTCAGCGTCTACGGCGGCTGTCGCTTCGACGGCGAACCCGAACGCCAGTACCGCACCGTCGTCGACGCGAAACCGGCGGCAGGCACACCGGCGGTGAGCGCGGACGGCGTGAACAGCCCGACCGCCTTCGACAGCATCGTCGTCATGGGCAAGGACGAGACCGCGGGCGGGACGGCCAGCATCGCGATGGCGGTGAGCAACAGCAAGGGCCTCACGTTGACACGCTCAGTACTCGTGGCCGGCCAAGGGGGTGACGGCGGTCCGGTCAGCCCCGCGACCGCGGCAGCCGCTCATAACGGCGGAGCGGGGAACCCGAGTTCATTTACGCCCGGAGGCCAGGGGCCGGGCGGGCCGTCCTGCGACGTAGGCGGCGCCGCGGGTCGTGGCGGCGATGGCTCCGCCCGCCGGCAGAACAAGGTGAGCAGTTGCATCAGCATTTCCTTTTCTTGCGATTGCAACGAATCGGGCGGGCTGAAAGGTAGCGATGGTGGGGCCACCGGCTCGATCCTCGGTGGCGCCGGCGGCGGCTCGGGCACCCAAGGCAACGCGTGTTGGGAAGGAGTGATTCGTCAGGGCACGGGAGGTCCGGGCGCCACGGGGAGCCCCGGATCCCCGGGGGCGTGCTCACCACAAAGCGGGGTCGCGTCGGCAGATGCGTGGGCAAGCGTCAACGGCACGAGTTGGCTGCCCGGCGCCGGCGGTGCCGGCGGCAGCGGCGATGTCGGTAGCGGCGGCGGCGGCGGAGGGCCAGGCGGCATGTGCACCCTGAGGACCGCCGACAGTGGCGACTGGTTTCCTTACTGGGGCCAGCCTGGCGGTGGCGGTGGCGCAGGAGGATGCGCCGGTCCCGGCGGGCCCGGCGGGCAGCAGGGCGGTCCATCGATCGGCCTGGTGCTCGTGTCGTCGTCGATCGCGCTCGATGCAGGTTCGATGGCCATCGTGGGTGGCCAGGGCGGAAGCGGAGGCCAAGGCGGAACAGGGGGCATCGGGGGGGCGGGCGGAACGGGAGGCGCCGGTGGAAATTCGGGCTTCAACTGCACGCAATACGATGCCAACATCAACATCGGCTGGGGCGGACCAGGCGGGCCCGGCAGCAGCGGCGGCCAGGGCGGCGCCGGCAGCGGCGGCGCCGGCGGCAACGGTGGGCCATCCATCGGCATCGCACGGGTCGGCGACTCGCCCGCTCCGGATGCCAGCGGCGTATATCCGGGGTTTGCCGCGGTGGGCGCTGGCGGCGGCACGGGCGGCCGCGGCGGCGCGAACGATTGCAGCGGTGCGACCGGTGTGCATGGCGTGCCTGGCGGCATTGCCGTGGTCTTCGACGCCGCGAACCCGCCACGGATTCTGATGGCACCAGGACAGATACTGCGTGCCAACGAATCGCTGACTTCGCCCGATGGCCGTTACCAACTGAGCATGCAGGACGATAACAACCTCGTACTGTACGCGGTGGCGAACAACGTGCGCAGCGCCGTGTGGGATACGGTCACCGACGCGTCGCCAGCGCGTCCCGGTTATGCCACGATGCAGACCGACGGCAACTTCGTCGTCTATCCCACCAGTGGCTCGGTACTGTTTCAGAGCTCGACCGCTGGCCATCTCGGCGCCTCCCTGAGGCTGCAGGACGACGGCCACGTGCAGGTCATCGATGTCGATGCCAACCTGCTCTGGTACGCGCCATGCAAGACACCTCGCGACGGCATTGCTTGCAGCCCCTCACGGTGGAACTGACGGTGCGCGCGCGCAGCAAGATTCGGGGAGCGCTCCCACTCGCCGCCGCCCTGTTGGCGGCGACAGTGACGCTCGTTCATACCCAAAGCTCCGGTGGCGCGGTGGGGGCCGCGCGGGCGCTGGCGGCGTCCTGCCCGGCGAGCCTAGTCGCCGGTGTACATGACTACCACGGCCTTGCGCTGGTGAAGTGCAACTTCAAGGGGCTGGATCTCAGCCAAGCCAATTTCAACGGCGCGACCCTCATCGGCGTCGTCTTCATCCGCACCAACCTTACCGGCGCCGACTTCAGCGGCGCCACCATTGCAGACAGTCAGAACCCCGCGCTCCCGACCGACTTCAGTTTCGCGACCTTGAACAATGCGAAGTTCATCAAGACTATGTTCAACGGGCCGACGTACCTCACCTATTCGACGCTCACATGCGCCGATTTTTCGCAGACGAACATCAACAACGGCAACGCGATCTTCGGCGACAGTCCGCTCACCATCGACACCGCGCAGAGCTGCCGCACCAAATTCCAGAACACGACGATGAACTGCGAGTTCGTCGCGCAATGGAATCAGCTTGACCTCACCGGCGCGAACATCGCCGCCTGCGCCGCGCAGTTGCAGACGGTGTCTGGCCGGTCGGGGCACGACTTCTCCGGCGGCATCTACAGCAACGTCGTCTTCGACAGCCTCGATCTCAGGGCGAGCAAGTGGTCGGGTGCGGTGCTCGAATACGCAAGCTTCCAGGGCGCCACGCTCGACAACGCAACCGGTCTGAGCGGCACCTCGGGCAGCCCGTCGCGCCTGTCGGCGGCCAAGTTCAACAAGGCCAGCGTGCAGAACGTCGACCTGAGCAATGCGCAGTTGTACGGCGCGCAGTTCACCAATGCCGACGTCAGCAACTCGAGCTTCGCCGGTTCCTTTCTGTCGGCCAATACCGCTGCTGTGCCGCCGATCGAAGCGGCCGCTGCTTTCGATGGCGCCCACCTGAAAAACGTCAATTTCGCCAATGCCCAAATGCAGGGCGCGACGTTCCAGTTCGCCAGCTTCTATGGCTCATTCGGAGGCGGCACGCCGACGTTTCCGTGCAAGACCCAATGCACGCGCCCCGGCTTTACCTGCGGCTGCGCGACGGCCTCGGGTGCGAACCTGACCGGAACCAACTTCTCCAACGCCTTTTTGTTCGGCGCCGACTTCAGCGGCGCGACCACCACCATCAACGGCACGGTGTTCGGCTCGGCGATCCTGACTGGCGCGTCCTTCGCCGGCGCGCGATTCCAGGTGAACGGCGGGGCGGCGCCGGACTTCACTCGGGCGCTGCTGCAGGGCACGACTTTCGACAGCAACGCGAACCTGGTCAATGCCAGGCTGCTCAATGCGTTCGTCGATTTCGGCGCGGCGACCAACCCAAACATTGGGAACATCCTCTACCTGCAGTTGGACTCGGCCTACACCGGCTTCAAAGGCTGGTCGGGCGCGAGCACGCCCTGCGTGCAGTTGGCATACGGAATCTTCACAGCCGTACCTCCCACCATATCGATGACCTGCCCCAACGGCAGCTCGACGGTATGCGGTGGGGGCAAGACACCGGGCTCGATCGCCAACTGGAAGGGCGCCATCCGGATGGCCAGCAACGCGGTGCCGGGTTGGTACCTCGCCGACGCCACGTACGACAAGGCGCCGGGCGACACCAGCGTGATCTGCAGGAACAACGCGACGGTGGATCCGAAGTGGTGACGCCGCGCTCACCACGGCCGCGGCAAACGCGGCACGCGAACCGCGCCGGCGATCGATTGCGTAGGCGCCGACAGACAACGAGGAGCGGATCATGAACCGAGTTCCGACCCACAAGCGCCGGCCATTCAAGGGCAGCGCGCGACAGCCATGGGCGCGCGTTACGGCAGCGCGGCGCTCGTCATCCGGCCTTAGCCGGCGCGACTTCCTTATGAGCGGCGCCGGAGCCGGGCTGGCGGCGCTGGGCCTGCCGCCGCTGCTTGCCAGCTGCGGCGACACCGGCGGGGACGGCCCGCCCCCCGGCAAGCACGTGCGAACGCTGTTCTTCAACCTCTCGCACGAACCGCATGCCGGCCGCACTTACTACCTCACCGGCGGCGGACAGCGCTCCACCCTCACGCCGGTCGCCGAAGCGCCGCTTGTGCTGGACGGTGCGCGGCAGACCAACAAGTTTCTCGCCCGCGTGCCCGACAGCGAGATCACCCATCACGTCGAGAACGCGGTGTTTGCCAGCGACTCGGTGACGTTGTGCTATGTCAGCTCCGACATCGATGCACAGGTCGGCACCTGGTCGATGTCGTCGACGCAACTCTACATCCCGCCAGTCGGCGCACGACGCGCCTATGCGCAGGCGCGCCAGGCCACGCCGAGCGGCCCGCTGCCGCTGTCGGTCAAGCGCGAGTTCTACGGCATCGAGGCGGCGCAGACAGAGCAGGACCTGAGCGATGAACGCGATCTGCTCGACCTGCTGAGCCAGGCCGCGACGCTGGTCGGAAGCCACCCGGACCTGATGAGCCTCGAGCCTGGGGCGGCGTATACGGTCCACTCGAACCATGTCGACCACAGCCTCGATGTGTTCCTGCTCGGCAACAAGCTGAAGCAGCCGCAGTACGGTCCGGCGATGCCGCAGCAGACACCGGGGCAGCCGAACGCGACCGGATGGGCCACGTTGCAGCCGGTGAGGGGTGACAACGGAGGGCCGCTGAAGAACCGAACAGGCCAGCACGCCGGACGCATTCAGTACCAGCCGAGCCTGCATGCCGACCTGCACACACTCGCCCGATCGGCGATGAATACCACGATCCCCGCGGTCAAGAACGACACCTCGCTCGGCGCCGACATCACCGCCACGGTGCCGGGCGGTGCAGCCAACGCCGCGCTGACCGGCGCCCTGTGGATGCGCCATGACGGGCTGACGAAGATCGACCAGAGCCCCGGCGCCGGCTTCTCCGCCGCCGGCGCCACGATGGCCCTGAAGCAACAGAACCCGCAAAGCGGCTACAGCGTCACGGCCAGCAGCACGCAGAGCAACGGGATCACTAGGGCGTCGCTGACGGTGACCAATTGGTTTCTAGAGTTCCGCGGCGTCTACCTGCAGTTTCTAGACGCCAACGACAAGGTGCTGAACCTGGCCGACATCCCCGAATACGGGAGCGGCTCGATCACGCCTTTGCACCTCAAGGATCAGGACACCAAGACCGAGATGTTCGTCTCAGTCATCGGACCCGTGTTCACGGTGTTCGCCATTCCTGCCGCGCCGGGCTTCATTCAGCCGAGCTTCAACGTGCCTGCCGCCGCGAGCACGGTACGTGTCCTTTCGAGCGGGCTGTCGTACCAGCGCGGCAACGCCTATTCCGACACGGTGCTGCAGGGCGCGATCATGACCGGCGTCTTCAACTACGGCGTCACCGCGCTGCTGGCCGCCGCCGGCGCCGGGCCCGCCATTCCAGCGCTGTGGAAAGTGGTTGTCATCCCGTTTGCGCAGACGATGGTGCGTGAGCTGATCACGCTGATGAATCGCGCGCTGAACCCGAACGGCGACAAGTCGCTGGTCGGTGATCTCCTCGACCCGGGGTTCTGGATCGGGCAGGCGCTGGTGGTGGCGAAGATAGTCGTCACCGTGGCGGCCACCAGTGGCCTGAAGGCGCTTGTCGCCTGGATCGTCGCGGAGCTCACCGAAGCGGTGGCAGAGGACTCGATACCGGTCGCCGGCCAGATCATGCAGGCGGTCTCGATCGCGGTTGGCGGGATCAGCCTGGCCGAGACCTCGGCCGAGCTCGCGCTGACGCCGTGGACCTACATCGATGACCTGGTGTTCACGCACGACCTGCCGGTGACTATCCTCAAGGATTCGGGCAATCCAACTGCCAACCCGCCCGATCCGGGCGACGACACGTTCCCGAAAGCGGCCAATAGCTACACGGTGACAGCGATGTTCGACGACGGCACGCCGCATGTGCAGACCTTCCCGCTGGCAGCCCCGGTGCCTTCGACCTTGCCGCCGGTGGTGTTCAGCGGCGTGCCCCTCGGCGGCTTGGTCAATATCTCCGTCGCCTTCGTGCAGAAGGCCTCCACGCCGGGGCAGCCGAACATCTTGCTTGGCAAGGGCACGACCGGCTTGATCGCCAACGCCGTCGGCGTCGCTCCGATATTTGCGATCGAGGAACTCACATTCCCGCTCAGCTCGAACACCCAATACCGGCACAAGCAGAAGACCACGCTCGATGCGAGCGGCGACCACGTCTGGGCGGCGGGCGCGGCGCCGACAGTCAATGCCGCCACGGCGGTGTGCGGCGGCGCGGGGACGGTGTGTGCGTATCGGGGCCTCTCGGTGCGACAGGGGACGGGCAGCGTGCGCGGGTATGTCGGCTACGCGTGGCAGGCCCAGAACAGCGACCCGAACAAGGCGCCCAGTTGCCTCGGCGGCGGCGTCGGCCAGCTCGATCAGGTCGCAAACCTCAATACCGACTCCGGCGGCAACGGCAGAAACGCGCAGCTCGGCTATGTCAACGGCAGCTGTGGCGTCGGCGTGCCCGGCGTGAGAGTCGCATACAACCTCCTGAGCCATGGGGCGGCGAACTTCTATCTCGACACCACCGCTGCCAATGCGCCGATGGTTCGACAGGTGGCGCTCGAACCGGCACCGGTATTCGCGAGCCCGCTGTCGGGGCAGGCTTGGGGCGTGTTCAACCTTCGATCTGATGCGCTGCTTCTGCACCCGGCCGGGCACCTGGTGAGCATCAACAACGTCAGCCACAAAATCGAGACGCACCGGATTCCGGCGGCGTCGATGGCCGACGCCGACGCGAAGGTGCAGCTAGTCGCGCAGATCAAGTCGGGCAAGGGCTCGCGTCCCGGGTTGCTTGATTTGCCTGTGGCCGCGGCGATTTCGCCGGACGGCGTGATCCTGATCCTCGAGGTTGGCAACAATCGTATCCAGGCCCTCGACCTGGGCGGCAACCCGGTGCGGCACTTCACCAAGCAGAACGGGCCGAACGCGTCGCCGTACAGCCTCACGCTTGGCGGCACCGATCCGATGCAGGGCTGGCAGTACCTCGACCTAGCGGTGGAGTACACCGGCTACCTCTACGTGCTGTCTTACAACGACAGCACGTTCATCTATCGGCTCGACCTTTATCACCCGCAGCAGCCCGACAGCAAACCGATCGCGACCACGTTCGACGTCAACGCGGCCAGGCTCACCGTCGATTTCTGGCGCAACGTCTACACGCTGAATTACGAGGTGCTTCGGTTGCCGAACGGAGCCGCCGCTGGACTAACCGAGCCGTCGGTGAGCCTGTGGACGCCGTGCGACCTTGGGCAGACATGCTGAGCGGCGTTGCTATGGGGAGCCCTGATCGTGACATCGTCCCGATCGACTCACCTGGTTGCTTCCAGGCCGCGGCCTGCCCCGTACCCAACTGTGACGAGCACAAATGAAGTCGATGATGCCCGAGAAACTTGCTGTGCAACCTTCGTCCGGGACGGGACATTGCGTCTCCCGCGGCACCGACGATCTCGGCGTGCGGGGGAACCATCTCCCGAACTCTGCGGGTGGGCGCGCCCGTCGCTGGGTAGGCGTGCCGATCGTCGCAGCCCTGATCCTGCTTTCAGCCGCGTGCGGAGGAGACGATGCCGCCGCGCAGCCGTCTTACGCTGCAGCGCCGTGTCCGAACCCCATCTACCCCGCCTTTGGACCCAGCCTAGATCTCGGTCCCGAGTTCACATGCGGATACCTCACCGTCCCCGAGAATCGATCCCGGGCGGACAGCCGGACCATTCGGCTCGCCGTGGCCACGCGTAAGGCAACCGCACCGAACCCGAAGCCCGACCCGATCTTGCTTCTTTCCGGGGGACCCGGGGGCAGCGGTCTCGGCGAGGGCCCGGGGCTTGCCAAGCAGTGGCGTCCCGATCGCGACGTGATCTTTTTGGACACGCGGGGCGCGCTGAAGTCGGCCCCGTTCCTCTCGTGCCCGGAGATCGACCGATTCATGGCGGACACCGTCGGCCTGTCCTGGAGCGCACCCGAGACCGTCCAGCAAGACGCGGTGACCACGCGGAGGTGCCGGGACCGGCTCGCCGCCACGGGTGCCGACCTCGCTTCCTACAACTCGACCGAGAGCTCGGCGGACGTGGCCGACCTGCGGATTGCGATGGGCATCGATCGATGGAACCTCTATGGGGTTTCCTACGGCAGCAATCTGGCCCTGCAGGTGCTGCGCGATCACCCTGGCGGGATTCGCAGTGTGGTGCTTGACGCCGTTTTCCCGCCCAACATCAACCCCATCGAGACGGGTTGGCGTGCCGCAAACGAGAGCCTCAATGCCATGTACGACGCATGCGCGGCCCAAGCCGCGTGCAACACGGCCTTCCCCGACGGGCGCGCCGAATACATCCGGGTGATCAACGACCTCGCTGCGAACCCGCGCACTGTTCACGTCGCCGATCCCACGACCGGAGTCGACACCAAGGTCGTGATCGACGCATACAAGCTCACCTACACCATCCAGTTCGGAACCCTCATCGGTTCGCCGCATAGGGTCCCGTTAATCATTCACGATCTCGCGGTCGGCGCCGGCACGGAGGCCGGCATCGAGGTCCTCCGCGGAGCCTTCCCGTCTGAATTTAACAGCTACGGGTACCAGTGGGGCGTGCTGTGCCGCGAGAATGTAGGCCGCACCGACGCCGGACGCGTCGGCGCTGCGGGCAAGCGCGACTTTCCCGAGCTTCCCGCCTCCGTGACCGCCATGCCCTCGATGTTTCCCTGGGCCTTCAGCGACTGCACGCAGTGGAACGTGCCCGCGGCCCCTTCGCAGGTGTCGATGGTCGTCACGAGCGACGTCCCTGTGCTTCTGACCAGCGGCGCGTTCGATGGCACTTTGCCACCCAGCTACGCCGCCGAAGCCGCGAAGACCCTGAAGAACTCCAGGAACCTCGTTTTCCCCGGGATCGGCCACAGCGCGTCGCGCTGGTCACCGACCTGCTTCGCCACGATCATGGGGAATTTCCTCGACCAACCCAGCGGCGTCGTCGACAGCTGCCTGGCAGACCAGCAAGTCCCCGCGTTCGACACGCACTGAGGCGGACGCCGCGCGATGTCCGCATTTCAAATGCGGATTTAACCGATCGCGGGAGTGGCCAAAACCAGGGGCAGAAATCTACGCCACCGCTCGCAAGTGGAGCCCATCGATTCGTTCGTCCGGTGGATACCAACGTTTGAAGTTGCGAATGTCCTGCCCATTCAGCACAGCACACCGTACCTGTAAGAGCGCATTGGCGCCTTCGGGGTCCATTGCATGTGTCCGTTCTTCTTCATGCGTTGGCCGACCACGTAGTCGACAGCCGATTCGGCACCGGCTGAAGATATCGGGCGTCCCTCAGCGTGGCGCTTCGCGTAGTTGATCAGCCAGTGCTTGCAGCCCGCGAGGTACAGGATCAGTCTGCCGAGTGGGTTCTTGGATCCGACCCATCCGGTGTCGCGCCGAAGGCTCTCCAGGCGCTGCATGCAACGCTGAGATTGCCCATGCCAGAGCAACCACTTCGCACCCTCGGCGCGTCGCGCGAGGAGGCTTTGTCAGGCGGGTCAAGACCTCGCATTCCGCGGACAGCGGTCAACAGGTGTTCGAAGCGCATGCCGATGTGAAACCAGTCGAGGACGCGTTCAGTTGCCGCAGGCAGCTGGCAGGCGAAGCTGATGTCCTCGCCACCGTCGGAAATTACGGTCACCGGCGTGGCGGGCGGGATACCCGCCGCGGTCAAGAATGCTTGCTGGCGGATTCCCTGGTGAGGGTTGAAGCCCGTGGCAGCATAGGCATGAGCTGGGCCCCGCTCAGCTTGCGGCCCGACCACTTTAGAAGCTACCGCTGCAATCCAGCGCGCACCGTCCGGACGATGGGGGGCTCGAACATTGCCAGCATGAATCTGCAGCGCGATGGGTGCGCGCTGGGTGTCCACAGCACCAAGCGATGCGGGCCCGTCGCGAACAATTCGAGCAACAGCACGCTCGGTTTCGCCCTCGAGTCTCTTCCCGACAGAGCGTGCATTGAGCTTGAGACTCGACGCCGGCAGATTGCGACCCGCGGCAAAGGCATCGCGAAGGAAGATCTGGGCCAACCGGTACGACATGACACTGGCGTATCGACCCTGGAGCCAGGTCCACTGCGGATGGGTTCGCTCCGGCAGGGCCAGCGTCAAGGGGCTGAATGTCAAGCCGCAACAGGCAACCGTTCCGCATCCCACGCACCTGGAGTAGAGCCGAGGGCTTTTCAGGCTGGCCTTGCCGAACGCCGTCCGATAGACCACTGCCTTCGTGTCCTTGGTCGCCAGCCGGGCGCTGCATGTCCCGCATCGCGAGGCCGCGTCGATGAATTCCGCCGTCTCTTCCTGCAGCATCACGGCTTGCAACTCCCGCAGGATTGCGTGGGCCTCGCCAAGAAACAGGCCCAGCCCTGACGTCGGCGCCGAGTCGGCTGCGCGGTCGATCACGCCGACGGTCACGCTCCGCGGCGCACTGCCATCGGCGCCCTCGACCTGAGCTTGGATAGTGATCCGCATGCCGGCCTCCGTGGTTCGCGTTTTGGCATCGTCTCACCCCGGCTGCGACGCCTGGCTGCCCCCAGTTTTGGCCACTCCCGGCGCCGCGGCGTCCATTCGCGAGCTGATCGACCGGTCGCTCCGCAGCTGGTCGAACGCGGAGCTGCCCGATGCAATCGTCATCATCCGCGGCGGCGGCGCGGTCAACGATCTCGCCTGGCTCAACGACTACGAGCTGGCTCGCTTCGTCTGCCTGAGCTCGATC
>JANXWR010000070.1 GCA_025351025.1 Burkholderiales bacterium
CTCGCTCCTCAATGCGCTGGCCGGCGCCGAGCTCGCCATCGTCACGCCGATCCCCGGGACGACGCGCGACAAGGTCGGCGAAACGATCCAGATCGAAGGCGTGCCGATCCACATCGTCGACACCGCGGGCCTGCGCGAGGCGGGCGACTCGGTCGAGGCGATTGGCGTGGCGCGCTCATGGTCGGCCATCGACGAAGCCGACGCCGTCGTCTTCCTGCGCGACCTGACCCGTGGCGGCCAGGCCGACTACGACGCCGGCGACGCGCATATCGCCGATCGTCTCGGCCCTGCCATGGCCGCCGGCCGCGTGCTCGAAATCTTCAACAAGGCCGACGCGGCCGGCGCGCTGGCGCTCGCGGCCCTGCCGGCCGATGCCATCGTCGTCTCGGCCCTGATCGGCGCCGGCCTCGACGTGCTGCGCCACGCCATGCTCGCGCGCGCCGGCTGGCAGGCCGCTGGCGAAGGTGTCTTCCATGCGCGGGCGCGCCATGTCGAAGCCTTGCAGCGCGCCCGCACGCACCTTGCCTCGGCCGAGGCCCACGCCGACGTCGGCGACGGGGCGCTCGAGCTCGTCGCCGAGGAGTTGCGTGCGGCGCACGACGCGCTCGGCGAAATCACCGGCGCCTTCAGCGCCGACGACCTGCTGGGCGCCATCTTCAGCCGTTTTTGCATCGGCAAGTAAGCGCCGGCCATCGCCGGAGTTGTCACCGAGCGTGACGAATGGGCCGCGTGTGTGACCGAGTGGCATTGTTGCGCTCGCCCCACCATCGATAATCCGCCTCAGAAGCGCGAACGGGGCGCATAGACAGACGGCCGGGCGTTGCGGAGGCAAATCATGGAAATCGACGAGCTCGTCAGCGTGGTGCAGTCGCTCAACACGGAAGACGCCTTCCGTGCCCGGCTCACGCTCGAGAACTGGCGCGTCATCGCTCCCTATCTGGCCCGTTACGAGATCCGGGCCGGCGACCTGCTCATCAAGCAGGGCGATGGCGATCGCTCGATGTACTTTCTCTCGCAGGGCAGCATGCAAGTCTTCGTCACCGGCGGCCCGCCCGGCAGCAACAAGGTGGCGATCTTGCGCGCCGGCTCGGTGGTCGGGGAGCCCGGCCTGTTCGGTGACACCCCCCGCACTGCCAACGTCGAGGCGATGACACCGTGCGTGGTTTGGGCGTTGCGGGGCCCTCGCATGGAAGAGCTGGCGCAACGCTCGCCGGCGCTGGCGCTCGAGTTGCTGCGCGCGGCGGGCGGCGTGATGGCGATCCGCTTCCGCGCGACCCTGTCGCGCCAGTCGCCGGTCACCTGACCGTCTTGCGGCGATAGCGGCGTCGCCGGCGCGACGCCGCCTCAGGCGGGGCGCAGCAGGCGCTCCTCGACCCGTGCGAGCGGCTCGGGCAGCCCGGAAAGCACCAGCGTATCTCCCGAGGCGAGCTTCAGCGCATCGTCCGGTGGCAGCACCGCACCCGAGGCTCGCCGTAGCGACACGACCGTAACGCCGTCCTCGGACCAGGAATGCTCGCCGAGCATCCGGCTCACGCTGGCGCTGTTCGGCGGCAGGGTGACGCTGAGCAGCCGGGCGTGCTGCAGCTCGTCGGGGGTGTCGTCGTCGGCGCCGTGAAAGTAGCCGCGCAGCAGACCGTAGCGCGCGTCGCGCTGGTCCTGCACGACGCGCAGCACTCGCCGCATCGGCACCCCGACCAGGGCGAGCGCGTGGCTTGCCAGCATGAGCGAGCCTTCGATCGCTTCCGGCACGACCTCGGTCGCGCCGGCAGCGCGCAGGCGCTCCATATCGCTGTCGTCGATCGTGCGCACCACCACCGGCAGCTTTGGCGTATGGGTGCGCACCAGGCGCAGGATCTTCAGCGCCGACGGCGTGTCGTGGTAGCTGACGACGACGGCGCTGGCCCGGGCCAGGCCGGCGGCGACCAGGCTCTGCAGCCGCGCCGCGTCGCCGAAGACGACGCTCTGCCCCGCAGCCGCAGCCTGATGCACGCGATCGGGATCGAGGTCGAGGGCGATGTAGGTGATCTTCTCGTGCTCGAGCAGGCGGGCCAGGTTCTGGCCGCTGCGGCCGAAGCCGCAGATGATGACGTGCGACTCGGTGTTGATGGCGCGCTTGGCGATCGTCGTCATCGCCACCGACTGGAGCAGCCAGTCGTTCGCCGACAGGCGCATGACGATGCGGTTGCTGTAGACGAAGAAGAGCGGCGTCGCCAGCATCGACAGCACCATGCTCGCCAGCACCGGCGTCTGCAGCGCTTCCGGCAGGAGGCCGCGCTCGGTCGCCAGCGCCAGCAGCACGAAGCCGAACTCGCCGGCCTGCGCGAGATAGAGGCCAGTGCGGATCGCCGTTCCGGGCGCGGCGCCGAAGACCCGCGCCAGGGCGGTGACGAGGGCGAACTTGAAGAGCACCGGCAGGACCGTCAGCGCCAGCACCAGCGGCCAGTGCTGCAGCACCACCGGCGCGTCGAGCTTCATGCCGACGGTGACGAAGAAGAGGCCGAGCAGCACGTCGTGGAAGGGACGGATGTCGGTCTCGACCTGGTGCTTGTATTCGGTCTCGGCGATGAGCATGCCGGCGACGAAGGCGCCGAGCGCGAGCGACAGTCCGGCCAGCTCGGTAAGCCAGGCCAGGCCGAGCGTGACGAGGAGCAGGTTGAGGATGAACAGCTCCTCGCTTTTCCGGCGCACGACCAGCGTCAGCCACCAGCGCATGACGCGCTTCCCGCCGACCAGCAGCAGCGCGAGCAGGACGCCGGCCTTGACGAAGGCGATCGCCAGCGCGCCGAGCAGGGCCTCGGGTGACGAGCCGAGCGCCGGGATCAGCACGAGCAAGGGCACGACGGCCAGATCCTGGAACAGCAGCACGCCCATGACGCGACGACCGTACTCGCTTTCCAGCTCGAGCCGGTCGGCCATCAGCTTGACGACGATCGCCGTCGAGCTCATGGCGAGTGCGCCGCCGAGCGCGACCGCGCTTTGCCAGCCGAGGCCGATCGCATGGCGCCCGGCGAGCGCGAGGGCCCAGGCGAGCAAGGCGTTGCCGGCCAGCGTCGCGAGCATGGTCAGAATCACCTGGCTCGAGCCCAGGCCGAAGACCAGTTTTCGCATGCTGCGCAGCTTCGGCAGGTTGAACTCGAGGCCGATCACGAACATCAGGAAGACGATGCCGAACTCGGCCAGGTGGGCGACGCCGGCGGGGTCGCCCGAAATCGCCAGCGCGTGCGGCCCGATCAGGACGCCGACGGCCAGGTAGCCGAGCATCGGCGGCAGGCGCGCGAGACGGCAGACGACGACGCCGGCCACGGCGGCGACGAGGTAGAGCAGCGTCAGTTCGAGCGTCGAGGCCATGCGTGGCAAGGGACCGAAGAGGCCAACCCTAGAATCGACCGATCCTACTGGACGCCCTCGCGAACCTCCCGGTGTCAGCCCCTCCCGCCTTCGACGCAAAACGCGTGCTCGACCTCGCGCGCTCGACGCTCGACATCGAGGCGCGTGCGATCGAGGGCCTGAAGGCACGCCAGGGCGAGGCCTTCGTCGCCGCCGTACAGGCGATGCTCGCCTGCCGCGGACGCGTCGTCGTGATGGGCATGGGCAAGAGCGGTCACGTCGGACGCAAGGTCGCGGCGACGCTGGCCTCGACCGGCACACCGGCCTTCTTCGTCCATCCCGCCGAAGCGAGCCACGGCGACCTCGGCATGGTCACCAAAGACGACGTCGTGCTCGCCATCTCGAACTCCGTCGAGAGCGACGAGATCGGCGCCATCGTGCCGGCGATCAAGCGGCTCGGCGTGACGATGGTGGCGATGACCGGCGGCGCCGAAAGCAGCCTGGCCCGCCATGCCGACATTGTCATCTCGAGCGCGGTCGATCAGGAAGCCTGCCCGCTCAACCTGGCACCCACCGCGAGCACGACGGCGCAGATGGCGCTCGGCGACGCGCTCGCCGTCGCCCTCCTCGACGCGCGCGGCTTCCGCGAAGACGATTTCGCCCGCTCGCATCCGGGCGGCAGCCTCGGCCGCAAGCTGCTCATGCACGTCGCCGACCTGATGCATGAAGGCGACGCGGTGCCGCGCGTCGACCAGGCCACGAGCGTTCCGGAAATGCTGCGCGAGATGACGAAGAAGGGCTTCGGCTTCACCGCCGTGACGCGTGCCGACGGTAGCGTTGCCGGCATCTTCACCGACGGCGACCTGCGCCGCCTGATCGAGACCGGCGCCGACCTGCGCGGCCTGGCCGCCAGCGAGGTCATGCATACCGGCCCGAAGCTCATCCGCGGCGAGGCGCTCGCCGTCGAGGCGGCCGATCTGATGGAGCAGCACCGCGTCACCGGGCTGCTCGTCGTCGATGCCGAGGGCCGGCTCGTCGGCGCCCTGAACTCGAACGACCTGATGCGCGCGAAAGTCATCTGAGTGGGCGAGGCCGCCACGCTTCCGGCCCCCGCGCTGACCTTCGCGCCGGAGCTGCTGCTCGCCGCGCGCGGCCCGGGCGCCGGCATCGCCGCCGCGATCTTCGACGTCGACGGCGTGCTCACCGACGGACGCATCTACATCGGCGAAGACGGCGAGGGCTTCAAGGCCTTCTCGACGCTCGACGGCCACGGCATGAAACTGCTCGCCCAGGGCGGCATCGTGCCGATCGTCGTCACCGGCCGCGACTCGGCAGCCGTGCGTCGCCGCGTCGCCGACCTCGGCCTGGCGCACGCCGCCTACGGCGCGGCCGACAAGCTGGCGGCGAGCGAGGCAATCCTCGCCGGGCTCGGTCTCGACTGGAGCCGCGTCGCCGTGATCGGCGACGACTGGCCCGACCTGCCGCTGATGCGGCGCGCGGCATTCGCCTGCGCACCCCCGGGGGCGCACGTCGAGACGCGGGCGGCGGCGCATCACGTCACCCAGGCGCGCGCCGGCTTCGGTGCGGCGCGCGAGTTCTGCGATCTCCTGCTCGTCGCTGCCGGCCGCTATGCGGCGCTGCTGCACGGGTCGCTGCACTCGCTGGATGGCGCTCGCTGACGCGTCCGAAGCCGAGGCCGACGCGCCCGGCTTCGACGACGACGAGCTCGTCGATCTCTCGTTCGCCGGGCCGGAGCTGGTCGCCCCGGCGGCCCCCTGGTATCTGCGCTTCTTCGACCTCGCCTCGGCCTACCTGCCGCTGCTCATGATGGCGGTGCTGGCCGCGGGCACCTGGTGGCTGGTGCGCAATGCGCCGCCGCTCGACGCGCCGCGCCCAGTGGTGGCGACCCGCCACGAACCCGACTACGTGATGACGCACTTCATCGTCCAGCGCTTCGCCGCCGACGGCACATTGCGCACGCAGATCGAGGGCGACACCTTGCGCCACTACGCCGATGACGACACGCTGGAGATCGACGCCGCACGCATCCGCGCCATCGGCGACAACGGCACGGTGACGCTGGCCTCGGCGAAGCGCGCGCTGGCCAACGGCGACGGCAGCGAGGTGCAACTTCTGGGCGACGCGCGCGTCGTGCGGCCGGCGAGCGAAAAGGAAGAAGCGGTCGAATTCCGCGGCGAGTTCCTGCATGCGTTTCGCAACATCGAGCAGGTCCGCTCGAACCAGCCGGTCGTCGTCACCCAGGGGACCAGCGTCGTGCGCGCCCAGGGCATGGCCTACGACAACCTGGCCCGGGTCGTCGACCTGAAGGGCCGGTCGACCGCCACCTTCACGGCGAAGAAGCGGCCCGGATGATGTCGGGCAAGCTGGTCTTCATCACCGGCGCCTCGAGCGGCATCGGCCAGGCGCTGGCGCTGCGCTTTCACGCCGCCGGCTATCGGCTGGCGCTGGTCGCGCGCCGCAGCGACGAGGTCGCGCGCTGGGCCGCCGGCACCGGCATCGCGGCCGAAAGCGTTGCTGTCTACGCCGCCGACGTGCGCGACGTCGCTGCGATCGTCGCCGCCGGCCGCGCCTGCATCGAGGCGCAAGGCGTGCCCGACGTCGTCGTCGCCAATGCCGGCATCAGCGTCGGCATGGACACCGCCGAGCTGGCCGATCTCGAGGTGATGCGCGCGACCTTCGAGACCAACGTCCTGGGCATGGCCGCGACCTTTCATCCGTTCATCGCGGCGATGCGCGAGCGGCGGGTCGGGACGCTGGTCGGCATCGCCAGCGTCGCCGGCATCCGCGGCATCCCCGGGCACGGCGCCTATTCGTCGAGCAAGGCCGCGGTGATCGCCTATTGCGAGGCCTTGCGCGGTGAGCTGCGTCCGTTCGGCGTCAAGGTCGTGACGATCGCGCCCGGCTACATCGACACGCCGCTGACACGCGGCAATCCCTACTCGATGCCGTTCCTGATGAAGTCTGCCGATTTCGCCGAGCGCGCCGTTCGCGCCATCGAGGCCGGCGATCGCTGGCGGGTGATCCCGTGGCAGATGGGCATCGTCGTGCAGCTCTTGCGCGTCATGCCGAATGCGCTGTTCGATCGCCTGCTCGCACGGCGGGCGCGCAAACCCCGTCAGGGCGAGCGGAAATGAAAAAGGCGGTGCGCTTTCGCTGCACCGCCTTCGCTGGAGCCGGGAAGCCGGATCAGTAGCCGCCGCGGCTGCTGCCGCCGCCACCGCCGGAGCGGCCTCCGCCGCCGCCGCCGTAACCGCCGACACCACCCGCGCCGCCGCCGCCGTAGCCGCCGCCGCCCGAGCCGCCACGGAAGCCG
>JANXWR010000109.1 GCA_025351025.1 Burkholderiales bacterium
CTAGTAGCTGACGGTCATGTTGTCCACCACATTCCGAACGCCTGGAGTACCCCAAGCGGAATGCCTTGCCAGGTCACGTTCGGCCCAGCTGTGGACTTCCCCGGTCAACGTGACATCAGCACCGCTGACCTCCACCGAAATCGTTTGCGCATCAGACGCAGCGCGACGCTTCAACGCGGCCTCGATTTCCGACTTGACGGCGGTCAGGGAGACCTTGGGTCTGATTGCGATTTGGTCGCTGACCCCCGTCACGCCCGTGAGATAGCGAACCGCTCCCGCCGCTGCCTGCCGCTGATATTCCCAGTCCACATTTCCAGAAAGCGTGACCCAGCCATCCTCCACCATCACCTTGACAGAGTCCTTCGGCAACGACGACCTCCCTTGCAAGGCACTTTTCGCCGAGATTGCGATGTCGGCATCGGTTCGCTTGTTCGATCCAGCCAGCTTGACGTCCATCTCGACCGTCAGGGCCTTTACCCCCGACACTCGTTGGGCAGCGCGCTCAGCACCCCGCTTTTCGACATATGTACTCACATGACCGGCCAAGGTCACGATTCCGTCTTTGACCTCAACGCCGATTTGCGCGGCGTTGATCGAGGGTTCCCACTTTAGTTCTGCGATGACGTCCTGTTGAAGTTCTGCATCGGTCTTCATGGTCATTCCCATTCGTAAAGGAAAATCCAGCGTGCGCGCAAAGCGCGGCTTCCGCTTTGACACGCATCAAACCGCATTCCGCCGGGCCTCCAGCAACTTGTTCCAGCTCAGGGCATCAGCAGTCTGCCGATCGCGTCGCCCGCCCCCTGCAATGGGCCGAGCGGGTTGACTTGACGATCGGTTCGATCCGTTCGTCGCTCGCCACCATGGCTACGGAATAGCACGCCTCCGTCGCGTACGGCCAGCAGCCCTTCAAAGCGCCAGCCGGTTACATGAGTCGTGCGACGGAAATTCAGGAAGTCGGACAGGAAGCCACCTTCGCGGCGCGATCTTTCGCGACCGAGATGAAACTCGTAGGCTTGGCAAGCTAGGCGCGCCACGATGCAATCGCGGATACCCGGATCGATCGCCTCGAACGGAACGCCGCGATCCGGAGCCAGGCGTCCGGTCGATTGCGGATACTGGATCAGGGTCACGTTCGGGCTGGCCTGCAAATCAAGGCCGAGAGCACTCAACTGCTCGACCGTTGTCCGATAAGGGACAACTGCGTCGAACGCTTGCGCCGCCGCATCGAAGCTGTCGAAACCAGATGGTTTTTCGATGTCGCCACGAGGCAACAGGTTGGCGCAACCGCAGAGCAAGAGGCAACTGCTGATCCAAGTGATGCGAAAAAGAGCCATCAACTTCGCCTTAGCCCGGTGCGGTTCAACGCCTGTTCGTAAACCGTTTGGCATGGCGCGCACCGCGGTGCAGCGGGTTGTACATGCAGGCGCGCCAGGGCGATCCGCTCACCGCAATCAGTGCAGGCGCCGTAGGTCCCACTTTCAAGTCGATGCAAGGCAGTTTCAACTTGAGCCATTTCGTCGGCGTCGCGCTGCTCCTGAGCACCATCCAGGCCCGAACGGGAGTGCTCCGCGGCCTCTTCTTTGCGGTCGGACCATGTACCGTGGTCGCTCAGCTCTCGCTGAGCTTGCTCGTCCGCATGCAAATCGGCGCGCAACTGCCGCCACCGATCAGCCAACAGATCGCGCAGTTCTTTCAACTGGGCTTCTGTCGCGAAACGAATCATGGTTTAGTCCGATAGGTGATCGGTAGGCTAGCGCAGCATCGATTCTGAACAGGTAGCCAGCGCAAGCGTTGATGCCCGTCAAACCATTCACTTTCGTCATTGCCCTACTCAAGGCGTTGTCGGCCGGGACGACCAGTCCGTCCCCTCTCCGGACATCGAAGCAATGACGATCAGACAACGTCTTGGCCGCGGCTCAGCGTACTGTCGCCGTCACCAAGCCCCTGAGTCGCCCGCCTGGTCGATCTTTTCCAGATGGTTCTCGTCGAGCACGCCACAGCGGTCGATCAACTCGTTCAACGACGCGGAGACGTTGCAGCCAGCACTTGATCCATGTCAAGGCAAACACCGCAGGCGGCGCGCACCGTCAGGTCCTAGACAAGATGGAAGACAATCATGAAGACCGATGCACAACTGCAGCTGGATGTGATTGCGGAATTGAGGTGGGAGCCCTCAGTCAACGCCGCACAGATCGGCGTCGAGGTCAAAGAAGGAATCGTGACCCTGGCGGGTCATGTCGGTAGCTATGCAGAAAAGTACGAAGCCGAGCGTGCTGCCCGACGCGTTTCAGGCGTCAAGGCCTTGGCGATCGAAATAGACGTCAATCTCCCGGGATCGAGCAAGCGAACCGATGCCGACATCGCGCGCGCCGTTGGGAACGTGCTGCAGTGGACGACGTATTTGCCCAAGGACCATGTCAAAGTCATGGTCGAGGCCGGGTGGGTCACCCTGACTGGCGAAGTGGACTGGGAATATCAACGCCAGTCCGCCACCGCAGCCGTCCGCTATCTTCTGGGTGTGGCCGGCGTCAGCGACCAAATCTTGATCAAGAAGCCCAAGGTGTCCTCCAGCGCCGTCAAATCGGACATCGAGGCCGCGTTGAAACGGCGCGCCACGGCTGATGCGCAGAAGATCTCGGTCGAAGTCCATGGCGCCGATGTGACGTTGACAGGGAAAGTCCACAGCTGATCCGAGCGTGACCTGGCGAGGAACACCGCGTGGGGTACCACCGGCGTGCAGAACGTGAAGGACAACATGACCGTCGCCTATTGACGGCTCCTGCGAGCCCGGCACTATTCGGGCCATCGCCGGTCTTGCGGCGATTCGCCTAGGCCGGTACAGAACGCCTATCAGCCACACCGGTCCGGCCGAGGTCCGGGGACATGTGTCTCATTCGTCAAGGGGACCTTTGATGAGCGATCTCCCGGCCGGGCCCCGTGTTGCACTGGTCAGCGGCGGTACCACCGGCATCGGCGGCGCCGTTTCCGAAGCGCTTCTGGCGGCGGGCTATCGGGTCGCCGCGAACTACGCGAACCGACACGCCGCGTCCGACGCCTTTGCAACTCGCACGGGCATCCCTGTGTTCGCCTGGAATGTGGCAGACCTTGATGCGTGCCTGGACGGCGTCGCGCGAGTCCGGGCTTCCCTCGGGCCGGTGGACGTGCTCGTCAACAACGCAGGGATCACGCGCGATGCAATGCTTCACAAGATGACCGCAACGCAATGGCGCGAGGTGATCGATGTCGACCTTGGCGGCTGCGTCAACATGTGCCGAGCCGTCATCGACTCGATGCGCGAGCGCCGTTTCGGCCGCGTCGTCAACATCAGCTCGGTCAACGCTCTGTCTGTCTGGTCAGGCGGGGCAAACCAACTACGCGGCGGCCAAAGCCGGAATGATCGGCTTCACGAAATCGCTGGCGCTCGAAGGCGCCACGCGCAACATCACCGTCAACGCCATTGCACCGGGCTACACCGCCACCGCAATGGTGAGCGCGGTGCCACCCGACGCGCTGGAGCGCATTTTGAAGAGCGTGCCCGCAGGTCGTCTCGCCGCGGCCGCCGAGATTGCTCGAGGCGTCGTCTTTCTGGTCGCCGACGAGGCCGCTTTCATCAACGGCATCACGCTGTCGATCAACGGCGGCAAGTACATGCCCTGAGGAGTTCACGATTGACAATGATGAAAGCGGCCGTCCTTCACAGCTTCGGCCCAGCCCTGCGCACCGCGGAGGTTGCGGTCCCCGAAACCACCCCGGATCAGGTCCTTGTGAAGATGCCTCCAGCGTCTGCCACACGGATCTGTATGCCGTCGAGGGCGACCGGCCTGTCAGGCCGGTCGCTGCCTTTCATTCCCGGTCACGAAGGCGTCGGCTACGTTGCGGCCGTCAGCGCCGGGGTGAAGGGGATCAAGGAAGGTGATCGCGTCGGCGTGCCGTGGCTCCATACCGCCTGCGGCCACCGCGAGCATTGCATGACCGGTTGGGAAACGCTCTGCGACGAGCAGCAGATGACCGGCTATACCGTCAACGGCGCCTACGCCGAGTATGTGCTCGCCGATCCGGGCTATGTCGGTCACCTGCCCGCGAACGTGACCTCCGGCGGATCGCGCCCGGGCTCTGTGCCCGCGTCACTGCGTACAAGGCTTTGAAGGTGCTCGAATGCAAAGCGGCCGACTGGGTCGCGATCTCCGACATCGGCGCCCTCGGCCACTATGCCGTGCAATACGCGAAGGCCATGGGCTTTCACGTCATCGCGGTCGACATCGATGATGCCGAGCTCGCCGTGGCGACCCGGCTGGGCGCCGACATGGTGATCAACGCGCGCGTGCAAGACCCGTCTGCCGAGCTCCAGCGGGCGATTCGCGGCGCGCACGGCGTGCTCATGACGGCCGTGGCGCGCACCGCGTTCGCTCAGGCGCTCGGCGTGCTGCACAGGCGCGGCACGATGTCCCTCGTGGGCTTGCCGCCCGGTGATTTCGCGCTGCCGACGTCGTGCTTAATGCCAAGACTGTCCGCGGCTCGATCGTTGGCACTCGCATGGACCTCCAGGAAGCGCTCGCCTTCGCCGGCGAGGGCAAGGTTCGCGGCGTCTACAGCGAGGACCGGCTCGACAACATCAACGCCGTTTTCGCGCGCATGAAGCACGGAGACATCGAAGGGAGAGTCGTGATGCGCATGGCTGCAGACGCTCGATTGACATGACGCGGCTGATCCCGTCTCGACAGTGACGAAAGCGCCCGTGCGTGCCGGCTCTCGAGAACCGGCAACGCCGCTCCGCCTGAGTTGGCGAGCATCGCCAGAGCCACGAGGCGCTCGAGCAGCGGATCGTCGAAGCCCCTCACCAGCCGAGGCGGCGGCAAGCGATGTCGCTGCGAGCAAGGTGCTGTAGTCGGGAGAGCCGTGGGCTCGTGGCGTTCGCACGGCTCGTTGTAGTTCGGCCGTTCCGGCTCGTCTGTGCCCAAGGCGCGGAAATCCGGGTTGGCGAGGGAGCGGTCGAAGACGCCGCGGGGCGTCAGGAAATGATGCTTGCAGTCGCGCGGCATAGCGCTGCTGTTCAGCGAGGGGGCGTCGAGCCGGTGGTCGACAATCGAAGCCCTTCCTTGCGCTGGCGCACCGAGGTGGGCGCTTCGCTATCTGAGGCGACGGCGCGTCAGACCTCCGACGGCGACCAAGCCCGAAAGCAGCAACGCGTTGGTGCTCGGCTCGGGAACGACGGTGACGACAGGAATGCCGACATCGACTGCAACGGCCAGGAAATCGAAGTGTGAGTTCGCTTCGCAGCAGGATTGGATGCGCACGGCATCGTGTGCACGGAGATCAGCACGTCGATCACGTCCCCGGCCAAGATGGAATTGCCCGCCCCCAGATCGCGAGGCTCGAGCCGACCACAGGAACTTGCAACGTCACGGATCCGGACCGGCCGAGCGTCAAGCCCGTCGTCAGGTCAGGGCCCAGCGCCGCAATCTGCAGCGCGGCCGGGCTGCAAGCCGACAGGCGTGCCCGCGGTGAAGCAGGCGAACTCCCCACCCGGCCCGGCCAGCGTCGCGAAGGCGAAGGCACCGGTGTCGAAGTCGCGGTTGCCCAGCGAGGTCGGCATGCTGACCGTGGCCGCGAACGACGTGCCTGCCGAGAGACACAGCGCAGTCATCGACACCGACGTACGCAACCGGTTGAGCAGTGGTTTGGATCGATCCATGACGTGTCTCGTTTCAATCAAAAGCGGTATTGCAAGCCGACCGAGCCGAAGTCGATGTTGGAGCGGCCGGAACGTGCGGCGTCGCCGATGTGGAAGAAGCGCTCGAACCCGAGGCGCGCGCTGAGCGCCTCTGTGAACTTGAGCCGTGCGCCCAGACCGGCAATGAGCCCGGTGCCGCTGGCATGGGTCGCTAGGCACCGTGCCCGCGAAGGTGCCCGACGTGTCCAGTCTGGTTTGCCAGAACCCCGCGCCCGCCTTGCCGAAGATTTCGAAACGTTCGCCCAGAGGCAGCCCGCCGACTGCGAACGCGTTCCAGTCGTGGGCTCGAAAGCTGGCCTCCACCGTGCCAGGGTCGGCAATCACCTGCCCAAGTTGTAGCGGCCCAGGAACGTGTAGCCACCCTCGAAAGCCCAGTGGCGATCAAAGCGATAGCCGGCAAGGAGCTTCCACCCGGTCGCATGGACGTCGACGCTGGCGGTGCGTACTGCAAGCCCCTGCCCCTGCAGCGCCTAGTTCACGGCGCCCCGGCTCAACTCGCCCGCGCGCAACCAGCCGACGGCACCGCCCACATAGGTGCCGCTGGGGTCGGCCTCCTCTTGGGCGAACGCCGGAACGGCGACCGAACAGAGCAGACAGAGGGTGGCCAGGCGCATGAAGGAAGGCCGGTTCATCGATAGACCAGCACGGGAATCCGCGTGTGGACGAGAACCTTTTGGGTTTCGCTGCCGAGCAGCACGGCCTGTACGCCATGCCGGCCGTGCGAGGCCATCATGATCAGATCGCAGCCCTTGCTTTCGGCGATGCGGATGATCGCTTGATAAGGGTGGTCGCTGACCACGATCTCGATGTCGCACAGCACGCCTTCTTCGTCGGCCGCCTTCTTCAGCCGCGCCAGATTCGCTTTCGCCTGGTCACGGCATTCTGCGAGAAACACCTGCTTCGTGTCTTCGATCATCGCGGTGTTGAAGGTCAGCACATGGAATTCCTGCGTCACGCTGACGCCGGTGACCCTGGCACGCGACTCCTTTGCAAAACGAACGCCCTGGCGAATCGCGGCTTCGGAAAGCTCGGACCCGTCGGTCGGCAGCAGCAGGTGTTTGAACATGAGAGGCCTCATCGGGTTGATTCAGTGGTCGTCATGCTGGGCGGACGCGTAGGCGTGACCTTTGACGCAGCGCAAGAAAGTCGCTTCGAATCCGCCGCCTCGAATCGAGTGCAGCCGGCTTGATGGCGATCAACCACGTCTGCGGAGAGTGTTCTATCGTTGGTGCCAGGTTGGGCAAGTCCATGTCCTGGATGTTCGAGGTGACCCCCATGAAAGCCGCTGTCTGCAATAGGCTCGTCGGCGACGCGGGTCGGGCGCAAACGTGTCTCTGGCCGCGACAGAGAGGTCGACTACCTTGAGTGTGAATGACTACCTGTGGCGCTGGGACACCGACTGGTTCTGCTGCTCGAGAATGTCGGCGCAGGGCATCTGTGGGTGCGCCGCCTGCTCGGCCGTCCACGGCTCAATTCGCGCACCTACACCCGCCTGATACGTTGGAATGCGCGCTGGGGTGTGACACGGTGCTGGGCGCGGCTGCTCAGGCACATCCCGAATCCGTGATTCAGGATGTCGACATCCCGTTGGCGCGGGCGCAGGATTTTCTGGGCTTTCTTCTGCAGGTCATCGGCATCCTGCCGATCTGGATCTGCCCGCTGCGGCAGGCCGGACCCGAAGCTTTCCCCTTATACCCAATTGCCTCGCAGACGCTGTACATCAACTTCGGCTTCTGGGACGTGGTGCAAAGTGGCGTCGCCAACGCGCCGGACCACTTCAATCGGCTGATCGAGCGCGAGGTGACACGGCTCGGCGGAATCAAGTCTCTCTACTCGCACAGCTCCTTTACGCGCGAAGAGTTCGCGAGCGCTTACGGCATGGGGAACTATGAGGTTCTCAAGGCAAGATACGACCGTCAGCAACGCCTTCCCGGCCTGTACGAGAAATGCGTGCTGAACACCTGAACATCTGCTGCCGTTCTTGCGAAATCGGGGCTCTTGTCATGCTGGAGGTGCGCCGCCGCTCGGCCCCGGGCGACCCGCAGGCCATACCGCAGAGCGCAGTGCCCTTCTAGCGCGGCGCAGTCGCCGGCTCAAGCGTATCGAGAACGAGGTAGGCGAGCGCCGAGCCACGCTGCACGAGCAGCGCGACGGGCCGATGCGGCGGGATGCTCTCGATCGCAGCGTCGAACTCGACCGCCGTGCCGACGGGGGTGTCGTTGACGGCGAGGATGACATCGTCGGCGCGAATGCCGGCTCGCGAGGCTCGACCGCTCGCCGACTCGACCGCGACGCCTGAACGAATCTTCAATGCGATGCGTCGTGCGTCGTCAAGCTTGCCGATCACCAGTCCATGGCGCCTGTCGACGGGGTCGACCGTCGGCTCCGGTGTCGAACGCGCCTCGGGCGGCGACGCCACGGGCGTGATGCTCGCGCGTTGCACGGCGCCGCGCCGCCACAGGTTGAGTCTTAGAGCGATGCCCGGTCGTGCATCAAGCACGGCTTGCTGCACTTCACCGTAG
The DNA here is from genome assembly GCA_025351025.1 of Burkholderiales bacterium. GTDB lineage: Bacteria > Pseudomonadota > Gammaproteobacteria > Burkholderiales > Burkholderiaceae_C > Schlegelella_A. Next base: position 8,254 of record JANXWR010000109.1, read on the forward strand.
CTGGCGTCGACGATGTCGTCGATGCCGAGCACGATGTCGCCGACGCGGATGCCGGCGCTCTCGGAAGGGCTGCCGGCCCGCACGCGAACGACGAGCGCGCCTTTCGCATCGGCCAGGCCGAACGAGCGCGCCAGTTCCGGTGTCACCTCCTGAACCTGCGTGCCGAGCTGCGCGCGCAAGACGTAGCCGCGTTCGCGGAGTTCGGCAGCTACGTGCATGGCCAGATCGATCGGCAACGCAAACGAAACGCCGGCGTAGCTGCCACTCTCCGAATAGATCATGGAGTTGACGCCGATGACCTCGCCGCGCAGGTTGAACAGCGGTCCGCCCGAACTGCCGGGGTTCATCGCCGCGTCGGTCTGGATCCAGGGAATGCCATCCTCCTCGCGCAGGTAGCGCCGAAGCGCGCTGACGATCCCGGCGGTGAGCGTGCTTTCGAGCCCGAACGGCGCGCCGATCGCGATCACCCATTCGCCGACGGCGAGGCGCGAGGCATCCGCCGGCCGCGCCGCGACCAGCCCGCTCGCGTCGATCTTGAGCAGGGCGATGTCGGTGCGACGGTCGAAGCCGACGATACGGGCCCTGTACTGGCGCCGGTCGACCAACTGGACACTCGCTTCATCGACGTCGGCGACGACGTGCGCGTTGGTGAGGATGTAGCCGTCGCTGCTGATGACGAAGCCGGACGCAAGCGTGCGTTCCTCGGCCTTGCGACCGCATGCCGCGGAACCGGGCCAACGGTTCGCCCATTCGCCAGCGTCGTCAAGCCCGGCCGGGCAGTCGCGCTCTTCGGTTCGGCCGCGCTGCGAGGTCGACGTTCGGATGCTGACGACGACCGCTTCTTCGGACGAGACGTAGAGGGACAAGTCCGGACCCGTCCAGCCGGGCTCTTTTCCTGGTTGGGCGGCGACGGGCGGCGCCGTCGCGGACAGCATCAAGGCGACCACCCAGGCCGTGACCGGGCGGCGCCTGAGCGGAACGCGCGTCACCATGCCGTGAAGATCGCGACGGCGCATAGCGGGCCGATGTAGGCATACGGCCTCAGCAGAATCTTGCTCATCGCTGTCTTTGTTCAAGCCTCGTGGCCGATGCTGACACCGTGCGGCGACCGCACGTTTGCGCTGCATCAACCGACTCCACAACAACGCACGCACGCTCTCGCTCGTTCCGCGCTTGCGCAAGATCAATCGCCCTCGCGACGATCGACCGAACAATGGGCCTCGCCGCGACCTTCGGATGCACCATGACCTACCGCAGTCTTCTTGTCTTCCTCGACAGCGATCCCCTGTGCGCCGCGCGAACCCAGGTCGCGATGCAACTGGCCCAAGACTTCGACTGCCATCTCGTCGGAGTGGCGCCAACCGGCGTAGTCGAACTGCCCATGTTTGCCGAGGCAGCCGTAGCGCTCGCCGAACTTTCTTCGCTCGCGTGGAAAGCGCTTCGCGAAGATGCGGAGCAAGCCACCCAATGCTTTCGAAGCGCGTGCCGCGTCGCGGGCGTGAAGTCTTTCGAAGCGGTGGTCGACGAATCCGACAAGGCGCTCTCGCTCGTGCATCACGCCCATTGCAGTGACCTCACCGTGCTGACCCAGGCTGACCCGACCGCCACTGGCCACCGCCGCGCGCAGGCTATCGTGGAACAGGTCGTTCTCTACAGCGCGCGACCGACGCTGATTCTTCCCTACGCGGGCACTTTCAAGACTATCGGCAGCACGGCCATGGTGGCGTGGGACGACAGCCGCGAAGCAGCGCGTGCGCTTTCGGATGCGCTGCCGTTTCTTCGCCAGGCCAAGCAGGTCCAGATCGTCAGCTGGAGCGAAAGTCCCGACGGCGAAGAGAATCTGCGCCAACGCCTCGATGCCTTGAGCAAATGGTTGATGTGGCAGGGAGTGTCAGCGAGCTTGCGCGTCGAGATGACCGACATCGACATCGCCGACGCCATGCTCTCCCATGCCGCCGACTCGAACACTGACCTGCTGGTCATGGGCGCCTACGGCCACGCTCGCTGGTCTGAACGGGTGCTGGGTGGCGCCACCCGCGGGCTGCTGGCCGCCATGACGGTACCGGTGCTCATGTCGCACTGAACCCGTCCGGTCCGGAGTCTGTTCGTGAACCTCATCCACTCGATCCTGGTGCATCTAGATGGCACGCCTTCGAGCGCGTCGCGGCTCGGATTTGCGCGCGCCGTTGCGCAGCACTACGAGGCCGCTCTTGCCGTCATGTTTGTCGCCTCGCCGCCGCAACATCCCTTGACGCCGGCGTTTTCCGAAAGCCCGGCGGCGCTGCTGCAGCCGATCGACCCGGCTGCCCTCAACCTCGCGAGATCCGTCTTCGACATCGCCCTCGCCAATGGGGCCCTGCCGATGCGCTGGTTGGACAGCGACGGCACGGACTCGGCCGAGGCTTTCCGGGACCAGGCCCTGTACGCCGACCTGTTGGTGCTCGGGCAGCGCGATCCTGCCGCGCCGTCGCCTGGCAACATGCCGGCCGGCTTTGTCGAATCGGTGCTGATCGGCACCGGCAAGCCAGCTCTGATCCTGCCCCTCGCCGGCAGGTTCGAGGCGGCCGGCCGCGATGTGTTGATCGGCTGGAACAAGACGCCCCAGGCTGCACGTGCTCTCACCGCCGCCCTGCCCTGGCTGCACAGCGCGCGCCGCGTCCACGTGCTGGAGGTGACCAATGAACCTGCGCAAGACCCCACCGGCGAACTCGATATTGCGCAGTACCTGCGGCTTCACGGCATCGTGTCGGCGTTGCAGCGCCACCGCGCACCGCCAGCGCCGGTCCCCGGCAATGCGGGCGAGTTGTTACTGTCTTTCGCCAACGACGTCGGGGCTGGTCTGCTGGTAATGGGCTGCTACGGCCACAACCAGGCGCGTGAGTTCATGCTGGGCGGTGCGTCGCGAAGCGTGCTGCAGACCATGACGCTGCCGGTGTTGATGGCGCATTGAGTTTCCACTACTGAGGAAGATCGCGACAACTCGAGCGGCAACGCCCGCCGATGAATCCAGTGGCAACAGTCGATCGGCGCAAGCGACGGGAATCAAGAGAGTGAAGGGGCCGCACATGATGGGTGACTTCAAGAATCGCGGTGAAGCTGGTCGACAGTTGGCTACCGCAATCCTTCGCCTCGGGCTGGTCGACCCACTGGTGCTCGCCCTGCCGCGCGGCGGCGTGCCTGTGGCCGCTGAGGTGGCACTCGCGTTGGGCGCGCCGCTGGATCTGCTGATCGTGCGCAAGATCGGCGCGCCTGGTAATCCGGAACTTGCCGTGGCCGCGATGGCGGAGGGCGAGCCACCGACGGTGGTGATCGACGAAAGCACGTCGCAGGTGACCGAAGGCGATCATGCTTACATCAAGCGCGAAGTCAGAGCGCAGCGCGGCGAGATCGACCGGCGATGCAAGGCGTACCGGCACGGCCTGGCGCGACTCGGCGTTGCCGGCAAGACGGTCGTCGTCGTCGACGACGGCATCGCCACCGGCACGACGATGCGCGCTGCCCTGAAGGCGTTGCGTCGCATGCGACCGGCCAAGGTGGTGCTAGCCGTGCCGGTCGCGTCGAACCACACGCTCTCCGAGTTGTCGAAGCTGGTCGACGACGTGGTCTGCCTGTCGCAGCCGGGCCCCTTCAGGTCGGTCGGCACGTACTACGCCGACTTTCACCAAGTCGACGACGAGGAAGTGATTGCGCTGCTCGACGCGAGCCGCCTCCGACATGAGCATGGGCCCCAGGCACGAGAGCTCCGGGGCGGAGAGCCTCCTTTAGTCTTTCCAAGCCGGAGTGAGCTCTGGGACCCGAAGGAGCCCCGTTGAGGTTCGTGGAGGTCGACACCAGAGGTGGCCTCGGAAATCAGGACACGGCGGTAAGTGGAAACTCTGCTCTAACGGATCGGGCACGACGCCCGGGAAAGCAGAAGGACCATGAGCAAGAGAACGCGGCGCAATCACTCGTCGATCTTCAAGGCCAAGGTGGCGCTGGACGCCATTCGAGCCGAAAAGACGCTGGCCGAACTGGCCAAGCTGCACGATGTGCACCCGAACCAGGTCAACGATTGGAAGAACCAGTTGCTCGAGCGCGCGGCCAGCGTGTTCGGTGGCGAGTCGGCGTCGCCAGCGCCGGTGGACTTGAAGGAGTTGCACGCCAAGATCGGTCAGCTCGCGCTGGAGAATGATTTTTTGGCCGGCGCGCTCACCAAGGCCGGCATGCTGAGCGCAAAGCGATGATCGACCGCAACCACGCCCTTCCGATCACGCGGCAGGCCGAGCTGGTGGGTATCAGCCGAGGCAACGTGTACTACCTGGCACGGGCTGCATCCGCGGCCGACCTGCGGCTGATGAGGCGCACCGACGAGCTCAGCCTGGCGCATCCGTTTGCCGGCAGCCGCATGCTGCGCGACATGCTCAACCGCGAGGGGTTCGAGGTCGGGCGCCGGCACGTGGCTACGCTGATGCG
>JANXWR010000176.1 GCA_025351025.1 Burkholderiales bacterium
TGAGCGAGCTGACGACGCGCATTTGACTGGGCCATGGCTGATGAGCTCTCGCGACGACTGTTTTCCCGGCGGGGCGTAACTTCTCAGCGCTGTGCGTCGAACTGCCAGGTGGGGCCTCGATCGGCGAGATCCCTCACGCAAAGGGAAAACCATGAATCGTCAGCTGTTTGCAGGATCCGCTCTTTCCACCGCGGTCGGCCTCGTCCTGGCCGCATCGTCGCTTCCGGCTCAGTCGCAAGACATGAGCAAGATGCCGCAGATGGTCAAGGACAACATGATGCGAATGGAAAAGAACAAGCTGGAAAAGTGCTACGGCGTCAATGTCGCCGGCAAGAACGACTGCGCCGAGGGCGCACATTCCTGTGCCGGCCAGTCGACGCAGGCGCGCGACCCCAAGTCCTTCGTGATGTTGCCGGCGGGAGATTGCAGCAAGATCCAGGGCGGCAGTCTCAAGGCGACCTGAGCGCAACGTTCACCCAATGATCGCCGCAAGCGCCGTGCCCCCTGCGGCGGGGATCGGACTGCGCTTTCAGCACCATCAGGCGGTGCTGGAGACGCGGCCCGATGTCGCCTGGCTCGAGGTGCACACCGAGAACTACATGGGCGGCGGGCCCGCCATCCGCACGCTCGAGGCGATCCGGCGCAACTACCCGATTTCGCTCCACGGCGTCGGACTGTCGTTGGGGAGCAGCCAAAGACTCGACGCGGTGCACCTCGGCCGCATCGGCGAAGTCGTGCGTCGAATCGAGCCCGGCCTGGTCTCCGAACATCTGTCCTGGAGTTCTGTGGGTGGTAGCTACTTGGCAGATCTGCTGCCGCTGCCGCTGACCGAGGAAGCGCTCGAAGTCTTCTGCCGCCATGTCGAACAGACTCAGTCGGCCTTGCGCCGCCCGATCCTGATCGAGAACCCGTCGAGCTATCTTCAGTATGGCCATTCGACGATTCCCGAATGCGAGTTCCTGGCCACGATCGCCCAGCGCACCGGCTGCGGCATCCTGTGCGACGTCAACAACATCTACGTCAGTGCCTGCAACCACGGCTGGGATGCCTCCGCGTATCTCGCCTCCTTGCCGAGGCAGGCCGTGGGTGAGATTCATTTGGCCGGCCACACGCTGAAAGAGATCGAGGACGGACAGGCGTTGCGGATCGACGATCATGGCTCGCCGGTAGCGTCGGCGGTCTGGGCGCTCTACGCCGAGGCTCTCGCTCGGTTTGGTCCGGTCGCTACTCTGGTGGAATGGGACACCGATATTCCGCCCTTGGAGGTGCTGCTCGCCGAATCCGCGCACGCCAACGACATGCTCGAGAAGGCGGAGCATGCCCTCGCTGCGTGAGAGCCAGCTCTCGATGCAGCACTGGCTGCTGCATGAAGCCGACGGCGATGGTGCCGACCAGATCCTGAGCATGGGCATCGCACCCCGTCAAAGGCTGAACATCTATCGCAACACCATCCTCGGCACCCTGAGCAAGGCGTTGCAGCTGACATTTCCGGCCGTGCAGCGTCTGGTCGGCCCGGACTTCTTCGAAGCGGCCGCGCAAGCTTTCGCGCGCGAGCACCCTCCGCTTTGCGCCGATCTGAACCGGTATGGCGCGGAGTTTCCCGATTTTCTGCAGCAGCTGGAATCGGCGGCGACGCTCGACTACCTGCCCGATGTGGCTCGCCTCGACTGGGCAGTGAACCGCGCGCTGCATGCGTCGGATGCGAGCGCACTCGAACTGGCGTCGCTCGAGGCCCTCGATCCGGGCGAGCAGGACCGCGTTTGCTTCGTTCCCCATCCGTCGATTTCGATGCTGAAATCCACCTTCCCGGTCGACACGATCTGGCGCGCCGTCCTTCAACAGGACGAGCCCGCCATGGTGGCGATCGATTTGAAGGAGGGCCCGGCCTTGCTGCTGGTCGAGCGCGTCGCTGATCAGGTCGAGGTTCGTCGCCTCGATGCGGCCGCGTGGTCCTTTGCCGAAGCGCTATTCGGCGGCGTCTGTCTGGCCACCGTGCTCGGCAACGCGCCGGACGTCGACGCGCCCGCCCTCATCGCGAGCCATCTGCTGGCGGGCCGCTTCGTCGAGTTCCATGTCGCCCCGCTGGAAGTTCTGCGATGACGGCGCTGCTCACGCGCGCCCGCGACTGGCTGCAAGCCGTTCCCTACGCCTTGCTCGCGCTGCCCCTGCGGATTGCCTTGGCCACCGTCTTCTGGAACTCCGGGACGACCAAGCTCGCGAGCTGGGACACGACCCTGGCACTGTTCACGGACGAGTACCGCCTACCCGTGCTGCCGCCTGAAATCGCGGCTTACATGGCCGCGTCGATAGAGCTCAGCGCACCGGTCCTGCTCGTCCTGGGTTTGCTGACTCGTCCCACCGCCGCCGTCTTGTTGACCATGACTCTGGTCATCGAGATCTTCGTCTACCCGCAGGCCTGGCCCACTCACATCCAATGGGCAGCGATGCTGCTGGTTCTGCTATGCCGCGGTCCGGGGGCGATATCGGTCGACCACGTGTGGTGGCGCAAGGCCACGGGCGCGCAGGCTGTTGGCAAGTCGGCATGAGAGTCGAAGGCTGACGATGCACCGTTGTTGATGAAGAGCCGCGCATGTCAAGCACTGTGTTTGCCGGCCTGCCAGCCGACGGCTGCGATCGCACGGTCCGCGACCTCGGCGGCGCGGGGTTCGAGCGTCGTCGCCATGGTGTCGTTCCAGCGGTTGAGGTAGCCGAACAGCGCGGTCGTGGCGACGATCTCGACGATCTGGCCGTCGTCGAAATGCTTTTTCAGCTCGTCGAAGTCGTTGCTCGTGGCTTCGTTGGGAACGAGCGCAGCGTGGTAGGCGAGGCGAAGCGCGGCGCGCTCCGCAGGCGAGAACAAGGGGCTCGTCTCGAAGTCCCAGACGGCACGGATCTTTTCATCCGAAGCCTGGTAGATGCTGGCGAGGTTGGTCATGTGCGCCTGGCAGTAGCGGCAGCCGGCGGCCTGGCTCGTCACCAGGCTGACGAGCATTTTCAACTCTTCGGCAACCGTGCCTTCGTAGAGGACAGCCCGATTCAGGTCCATGAATGCCTGTGCGATTGCGGGCCGGCGCTGCATCGTCAGGATGCTGTTGGGCACGAAGCCGCGGGTGTTTTGGTAATGTTCGAAGCGCTCGCGGAACTGTGGGCTTGCTTCCCAGGGGAGCGGGTCGAGGTGGGGCATGGCGGTACTGGCGTGGCGACGGTGCGGAATTTTCGCAGTGAATCGGAGCGCGAGTGACCCGGCCGAGGCGCTTCGACGCCAATCTCGTCGTCATCGGCGCCGGCACCGGCGGGCTGGTGTCGGCGTACGTCGCCGCCACCCTGAAGGCCAAGGTCGTCCTCGTCGAAAGCGATCGGATGGGCGGCGACTGCCTCAACACCGGCTGCGTGCCGAGCAAGACGCTGCTCCGCTCGGCGCGGCTGATGATGGAGATCCGCCACGCGGCGTCGTTCGGCATCGATTGCGGTGCCGGCAGCGCCGACTTCGCGGCAGTGATGGCGCGCGTACGCCGCGCGATCGCAACGATCGAGCCGCATGATTCGGCGGCCCGCTTTCGCGGCCTCGGCGTCGAGGTCGTGCAAGGCCGTGCGCGTCTGGCCAGCCCGTGGAGCGTCGCGGTCACGACAGACGGCGGTGCCGTCCGCACGATCACGACGCGCAGCGTCGTCATCGCGACCGGCGCCGCGCCGACCGTGCCACGCATTCCCGGGCTCGACCAAGTCGGCTACCTCACGAGCGAGACGATCTGGGATCTGGCGACCCTGCCGAAGCGCTTGCTCGTCCTGGGCGGCGGCCCGATCGGCTGCGAGCTGGCGCAGGCCTTCGCCCGGCTGGGCGCCCAGGTGACCGTGGTCGATTCGGCGCCGCACCTGCTGACGCGCGAAGACCCCGAAGTCGCCGCCGCGGTCGCCGCCGGCTTGCGTGCCGACGGCGTCGTGCTCCTCACCGGTCGCCAGGCCCTGCGCTGCGAGCGTGCAGGCGAGGCCGGCCGCCTCGTCGTCGCCGCCACCGACAGCGAGGGCGAGACCGCGATCGAATTCGACCGCCTGCTGTGCGCCGTCGGCCGTACGCCGCGCGTCGAGGACTACGGCCTCGAAGAGCTTGGCATCCGGGTCAACGCCAAGACCAGGATGATCGAGACCGATGCGTACCTGCGAACCAGCCGACCCCACATCTACGCCGTCGGCGACGTTGCCGGCCCCTACCAGTTCACCCACACTGCGGCCGAGCAGGCCGCGACCGCCACCATGAATGCCGTGGTGGGCGAATTCAAGCGCAGCCGC
>JANXWR010000208.1 GCA_025351025.1 Burkholderiales bacterium
TCGCTCTCGAAGACGTCGACGGCAGCCATGCCAGGACGGCCGCGATTCAGCGCCGAGACGAGCGCGCTTTCTTCGATCAGCTCGGCGCGCGAGGTGTTGACGAGCAGCGCCGTCGGCTTCATGCGCGACAGCGCGTCGAGCTTGACGATGCCGCGCGTCTCATCGTGCAGCCGCAGGTGCAGCGAAAGTACGTCGGCCGTCTCGAAGAATTGCTCGCAGCTGGCCGCCGCGGTGTAGCCGGCGGCGACAGCCCGGTCGCGCGACCCTTCGCTGCCCCAGACCATGATCTTCATGCCGAAGGCACGACCGTAGCCGGCGACGAGCTGGCCGATCTTGCCGAAGCCCCAGATGCCGAGCGTCTTGCCCTTCAGCACCATGCCGATGCCGAAGTTGGGCGGCATCGACGCCGCCTTCAGCCCCGACTGCTGCCAGGCGCCGTGCTTGAGGTTGCCGATGTACTGTGGCAGTCGCCGCATCGCCGCCATGATCAGCGCCCAGGTCAGCTCGGCCGGCGCGACCGGAGATCCGGCACCCTCGGCGACGGCGATGCCGAGCCGGGTGCAGGTCTCGACGTCGATGTGCGCGCCGACCTTGCCGGTCTGCGAGATCAGCTTGAGCTTGGGCAGCTTTTCGAGCAGCTGCTTCGAAAAGTGGGTGCGCTCGCGGATCAGCACCAGCACCTCGGCATCGCGCAGTCGCACCGAGAGCTGGCCGATGCCCTTGACCGTGTTGGTGAAGACCTTGGCGTTGAGCCGCTCGAGGATGGATGCGCATTTGAGCTTGCGCACCGCATCCTGGTAGTCGTCGAGGATGATGATGTTCACGAGACCCGGACCGATAGCAGCGGCACGTCGTACCGGGCCGCGCTTCGATTGTGCACGCCTGCGACGCCGCGGGTAGGATCGCCGCTTCCATTCAATCCAGGAGGCTTCATGGCCATCTCGATGCATTCGGCCAGCGTGCCGGTTTTCGTGCGCATGCTCGGCAACGCCATCGTCTGGCTCGACAAGGCCGAAGCCCACGCGAAGGAGAAGAAGTTCGAGTCTTCGGTCTACCTCTCGTCACGCCTGGCGCCAGACATGCTGCCCTTCACGACGCAGGTGCAGATCGCCTGCGATGCCGCCAAGTTCTGCATGTCGCGGTTGACCGGCACGGAAGCGCCCAAGTTCGAGGACAACGAGACCACGCTAGACCAGCTGCGCGAGCGCATCAGGAAGACGATGGACTACGTGCAGTCGGTTCCGGTGGCGCAGGTCGACGGCACCGACGCCAAGGACATCTCGGTGCCGCGCCGCGATGGCGCGATCGTCATGAAGGGCGAGATGTACCTCAAGCACTTCGTGCTGCCGAACTTCTTCTTCCACGTCACGACGATGTACGCATTGCTGCGCCACAACGGCGTCGATCTCGGCAAGAGCGACTTCCTCGCTGGGCTGACGACGGCGAGCTGAGCCGGGGTCTTCAGGCGGGCTCGTCGCCGAGCTGCGGATCCGGCGGCACGCTCGAGCCGGCGCGTCGCGCGCGCCCTGCGAAGTGGCGGTCGAGGGCGGCAAGGCGGCGCGCCGCTTCGGCCTGGTTGTAGCGGCAGGCGACCAGGCTGAACACCTGCTCGCGAAAATGCCAGAGCTCGTGCAGCGAGCGCGCGACGACGACGCGCGACTTGGTGTCCAGCGCTTCCGGCGTGCGCAGGTCGCGCAAGGCCTCGGCGAAGTCGACGCGGGCGGCGGCGAGCGCCGCGCGGCTCGAGTGCTGGAAGCCGAATCGTTTGGCCCAGCTCGAGCGATGGCGCTCGGGGACAGGCGGCCGCGTTTCGGCGCGCGGCGCGTAGCTGTCCTGGGCGATCGCGGGCAGCAGCGAAGTCAACAGGCGTTGCAGGGCGGGCAGGGGCATGGCGGCGGATGGACCTCGGCCGAAGGTGCCGATGCTCGATTGTTGTAGCCGCCGCTCGTGACGAAGCCGCGAAAAGCCCGCCTGCGACCGCCCAGTTCTCTGCCAGAGGCCGTCTACACCGTGCCGAAAGTCGCTTTCCGTTCGGCGGTGTACTTCCACCAGGGCGCGGCTGGCGCGCCGCGCATGAAGTCGGTGGCGGCCATGAAGGTGTCGAGCACGCAGGGGTCGTGTCGCTGGCCGGTCTTCTCGCAGAGGGTGCGGTAGAGAACGAAGGCGTCCTTGCCGCGCAGATCGGCCGGCCGCTCGATGCCGATGCGGCGCAGGTCGGCGGCGATGGCCGGCCCGATGTTGGGGAGTTGCTCGAGACGCAGGCACTCGGCCACGCTCGCGGCCTTGGGCGACTTGATGACCACGGCGCCTCCTACATCAGCATGTTGTTGCGGATCAGGCCGACCGCCAGGCCCTCGATCGCGAAGCCGTCTTCGGGGCCGACGACGATCGGCTCGAACTCCGGGTTCTCGGGGAGCAGCTCGATCGTGCCGCGGGTTTTCTTGAAGCGCTTGACCGTGACGTCGTCGCCGAGGCGGGCGACGATGATCTGCCCGTTCTTTGCCTCGTGCGCCTTCTGTACCGCGAGCAGGTCGCCGTCCATGATGCCGGCGTCTTTCATGCTCATGCCGCGCACCTTGAGCAGGTAGTCGGGCCGGCGCGCGAACATGCTCGCTTCCATCAGGTAGGTGCGGTCGATGTGCTCCTGCGCCAGCACCGGGCTGCCGGCGGCGACGCGGCCGATCAGCGGCAGCGAGAGTTGCGCGAGACTCGGCAGGGGCAGCGAATACTGCTTGCCGCGCGCGAGGTGCAGCGCGCGCAGCGTGTCAGACTGCAGACGTATGCCGCGCGACGTGCCGCCGATCAGCTCGATGACGCCTTTTCTGGCCAGCGCCTGCAGATGCTCCTCGGCGGCGTTGGCCGACTTGAAGCCGAGCTCGTTGGCGATCTCGGCGCGCGTTGGCGGCGCGCCGGTGCGCTCGATGGCACTTTGCACGAGGTCGAGAATCTGCTGCTGGCGATCGGTGAGCTTGGGCATTTCGTTCATGCGCGTCTCCAGGGTCGGCTCACCCGACGTGGGCCGCTGAATATTCATCCAGTCCTGTATTTTCATCCAGTTCCGGTAAATATGCAAAACCTGCCCGAGCGAACCGTCGTCGTCCTGGGCATGGGCGGCACGATCGCCGGCCGTGCGGCCTCGGCCGACGACAACCTCGGCTACGTCGCCGGCACCGTCGGCGTCGGTGCGCTCGTCGCCTCCGCTTCCCACGACGCTCCCGTCACCGTCGAGAGCGAGCAGGTGGCGCAGATCGACAGCAAGGACATGGAATTCGCGCTCTGGCGCCGCCTTGCCGGGCGCGTGGCGCACCACCTCGCCCGCGTCGAGGTGGCAGGCGTCGTCGTCACGCACGGAACCGACACCCTCGAGGAGACGGCGTACTTCCTGTCGCGCGTCGTCGCCGCCGACAAGCCCGTGGTGCTGACGGCGGCGATGCGGCCGGCGTCGTCACGGCAGGCCGACGGGCCGCAGAACCTCGCCGATGCCACTACCGTGGCGACGCTTGGCGGCCGCGCCGGCGTCGTCGTCGCGTTCGCCGGCACGCTGCATTCGGCACACGACGTAAGGAAGGTCCACCCCTATCGGCTGGACGCCTTCTCGTCGGGCGACGCGGGCCCGCTCGCGCGTATCGAAGATGGGCGGTTGCGCGCCCTTCGCGATTGGCCGGCGGAATCGATCATGGCGCGGGATCGCATGCCCGAAGATGCTTCAGCCTGGCCGTGGGTGGAGATCGTGACGAGCGGCACGGGCACCGACGGACGTGTCGTCGCCGCGCTGATCGCAGCCGGTGTCGCCGGCATCGTCGTCGCCGGGACGGGCAACGGCTCGCTGCACCGCGTCCTCGAGGCCGCTCTCGCCGACGCAGAAGCGCGCGGCGTCGCCATCCTGCGCAGCACGCGGTGCCTGGATGGAACGATCGTCGAGAACACCCCTCGGCGCTTCGCGTCGGCAGGCGACCTGACGCCGGTCAAGGCGCGCATCGAGTTGATGCTGCGCCTGCTCGAGAGCCGCTAGCGCCGCTCCTCGTCTCAGACGACGTCGAGCGTCACCTCGACGTTGCCGCGTGTCGCGTTCGAGTACGGGCAGACCTTGTGCGCGGCCTCGACGATCTTCTCCGCCTGCGCCTTGTCCATGTCGGGGATGTGCACCTTGAGCCAGACCTGGATGCCGAAGCCCTCCGGGATCCGGCCGATGCCGACGCTGGCGTCGATCGAGGTGTTGTCGGGCAGCTTGATCTTCTGCATGCCGGCGACGGCCTTCATCGCGCCGATGAAGCAGGCCGAGTA
>JANXWR010000215.1 GCA_025351025.1 Burkholderiales bacterium
TTCGAAGGCCTGCTGAGGAAGCTCATCACCTTCATGATGGAAGACGCGCGCACCATTTCGTCGAGCATCGACCTGATCTTCGTCGCCAAGGCGATCGAGCGCGTCGGCGACCACGCCAAGAACCTGGCCGAGCAGATCATCTACATCGTCAAGGGCACCGACGTTCGCCACAATCCGGTCGGCATGGTCGAGAACCTGGTCCGATAGCGTGCTGACACAGGAAGCAAGATGAGCCGAATCCTCGTCGTCGAAGACGAATCCGCGATCGCCGAGCTGATTTCGATCAACCTGCGCCATGCCGGCTTCGAGGTGACGATCGCCGGCGACGCCGAGCAGGCCCAGGCCGCGGTCGACGGCGTGCTGCCCAGCCTGGTCGTCCTCGACTGGATGCTGCCCGGGCAGAGCGGCCAGTCGCTGGCCCGGCAATGGCGCGGCCAGCCGCGCACCCGCAAGCTGCCGATCATCATGCTCACGGCGCGAGCCGAAGAGGCCGACAAGGTGGCCGGCCTCGACGCCGGTGCCGACGACTACCTGACCAAGCCCTTCTCGGCCAACGAGCTGCTCGCCCGCATCCGTGCCGTGCTGCGCCGCCGCGCCCCGGACGCGCTCGACACCGCCGTCGACGTCGGCCTGCTCAGCATCAACCCAGCGACGCGTCGCGTCACCAGCCAGGGCAAGGAAGTGAAGATCGGTGCCACCGAGTTCAAGCTGCTGCACTTCCTGATGACCCATCCCGAGCGCGTGCACAGCCGCACCCAGCTCCTCGACCGCGTCTGGGGCGACCACGTCTTCATCGAGGAGCGCACCGTCGACGTCCACGTCAAGCGCCTGCGCGAGTCGCTGAGCACCGTGCATTGCCAGCACATGATCGAGACCGTGCGCGGCGCCGGCTATCGCCTCACCAACCCGCAGGCTGTGACGGCCTGATGGCTCGGGCCCGGCGCGGGCGGTCATGAGCGGCCTGCTTCCCCGCTTGCTTGCTGGCCTCCTCGCGCTGGGCCTCGGCGCGCTGGCTGGATTCATCCTCGGCGCCGAGCTGGGTGCGCTGATCGGCGCCTTGACCGGAGGGTTGCTGGGCTTTGCCGGCATCGTCGTCTTCGATGCGCTGCGCGGCTGGCGTCTCATGCGCTGGTTGCGCGGCGCGCACGAAGGCATCGCACCGCGCGACTCCGGCTTCTGGGGCGAGCTGGCCTACCGCATCGAGCGCAGCCTGCGTGCTCTCGAGCGCAGCGCCGAGGTCGAGCGCACGCACCTTGCCCAGTTTGTCTCGGCCATGGAAGCCTCACCCAACGGCGTGCTGCTGCTCGACGCGAACGACCAGATCGAATGGTGCAACGCGCGCGCCGCCGACCACTTCGGTCTGGACCCGGTTCGCGACCGGCGCCAGCGGGTCACCAACCTGATCCGCTCGCCGGCCTTCGTCGAATACCTGCAGGCCGGCAACTTCGACGAGCCGATCGCCGTGCGCGAACCACGCGGCCACGGCTCGTTGCAGGTGCTGATGCGACGCTACGGCGCCGGCGCCAAGCTCGTCATCTCGCAGGACATGACCGAACGCGAGCGCTCCGAGGCGATGCGCCGCGACTTCGTCGCCAACGTTTCGCACGAGATCCGCACGCCGCTCACCGTGCTCTCGGGCTTTCTCGAGACGATGCGCAATCTGCCGCTGACCGAGGTCGAGCAGAGGCGCGTCATCACCCTGATGACGCAGCAGGCCGAGCGCATGGCCAACTTGGTCGGCGACTTGCTCACGCTGGCCCAGCTCGAGGGCAGTCCGCGCCCGGCCGCCGACAAGTGGGTGTGGGTCGCGGCGCTGTTCGTCCAGGTCGAGGCCGAGGCGCGGGCGCTTTCCGCGGGCCGGCACACGATCGCCTTCTCCGGCGCAGACGACGCGCAGGTGGCCGGCATCGAATCGGAATTGCAGAGCGCGATCGGCAACCTCGTCAGCAACGCGGTGCGCTACACGCCGGACGGCGGCCGCATCGACGTGACCTGGAAACGCGTCGACAACGGCTCGGGCGAGATCTTCGTGACCGACAGCGGCCGCGGCATCGCCCGCGAGCACCTCTCGCGCCTGACCGAGCGCTTCTATCGCGTCGACGGCAGCCGCTCGCGCGAATCGGGCGGCACCGGGCTCGGCCTGGCGATCGTCAAGCACGTCATCCAGCGCCATGGTGGCGAGCTCGACGTGGCCAGCGAGGTCGGCAAGGGCTCGACCTTTCGTCTCGTCCTGCCGGCGCCACGGGTGCGCGCCGGCACGAGCCCCACGGCCGCGGCGCTGGACGAGCCCGCGGACGTCGACGCACGTTGAGCGGCGCTCGCCAAGGCTTGATCCGGGCGCCGGGGCTCAGTTCGCGGCGGGCGCGCGACGATAGATGTCGATGACGTCGTCGTCGTTGCGATTGCGCCGTTCGCGGCTCACGAACTGCCAGGCCGGCGCTGCCGGCTTCTGCGTGCGCGGCAACATCAGGACGGTGCAGGGCGTCGCCTCGGCGGGCGTGACCGCATCGACGCGCCAACCACCCAGATATTCGAGCGCGACGACCTGCGCGCGCGCCATGCCGGGTGCGGCGATGCAGCTGCCGGCCGGCACCCGGTGGGCGATGCGCTGAGTCATCGATCGGTAGCCGCGCGCGTTGTCGAGCGGCGGCAGCAGCAGGGTCATGACGAGCAGCCAGCAAAGGCTCACGCCGCCGGCGGGCAGGACCAGGCTCTTCCAGAGCGGATGGCGGCTGCGCCCGGTGCGCCACTTCACCAGCCAGGCCCAGGCCAGCGTGCCGACGATGGCAAAGGCCAGGGCAATGAGCGAGAAGCGGTTCTCGAAGCCGGGCGAGAGCTTGGCAATGTTGGCGCCCGGCTGGGCCGGGACACCGGTCTGCATGGAAATGTAGAAGACCCACCCGGTGGCCGCCGCGATGGTGAAGAAGAACACCGAGAACCAGTCGATCGCCGCCGCGGCGCTGCGTTGCAGGGTCGGCAGGGCGAAGGCGGCGAGCACGGCGAGCGGCGGCAGGGCCAGCATCAGGGCACGATCGGATCCGGCCGTCGCCACCCAGACCACGAGCAGGGCCGCGGTGCAGCCGAGCGGCATCGCCAGGTGCTCGCTCGAGAGGCGGCGTCGCCACTGCCAGATCGTCCAGAGCGCAAGCGGCCAGGCCGGCCAGGTGAACCACGCGAACTGTCGCGCCAGGCCGATGACCTGGCCGGCGTCGTGATAGCTGCCGAGGCGGTTCGCCCAGGCACCGAGGGCGGCGGCGGTGCCGATCGAGAGCAGGGCGCCGACGCCGATGCAGGCGGCGAGCCGCCGCGCGTCCGGTCGGCCGCAGACCAGCGACAGGAGACCGCCCACGGCCGCGAGCACGAGGGCGATGCTCGGCGCGCCGCTGGCGGCGAGCGCTGGCAGCGCCAGCATGGCCGCGAGGCCGCCGGCCCACGGTCGCTGTGGACTCGCCGCCAACCCATACAGGTAGAGCGACACCGCGGCGAGCTGGGCCAGCTCGGGCGTCGTCTCGTGGCCGAGCTGAAGCAAGCCGAGCGAGGCGATGACGGCCAGCAAAGCGCCGTCGGCGACCGCGCGCGCATAGTCGACCGGCGACGCCTCGCCGCCGAAAGCGAAGGGCAGCGGCTGCGCCGAATCGGAACGTGCCAGGTGATAGGCGGCGTACCAGGTCAGGGTCAAGGCCAGCGCGAGAAGCAGCGCGAAAGGCAGCCGGGCGGCGAAGGCCGGATCGAGCCATGGGCTCGTCAGGCGGACGAAGGCGGCGCCGATCCAGTACGGCAGCAAGGCGCCGTCGGCGGGCAGGCCACCGACCGTCGGTGCGAACCACGATGTCTTGCCCTGGGCGATGTCGACGATGTAGCCGAAGGCCGTGATGTCGGCGCTCTTCCACGGGTCGCGGCCGAACAGGCCGGGCAGCACATAGGCCGCGCAGAAGAGAAGAAGGGCCAGCCGCGGTAGCGGCTCGGCTTCGCGCTGACTGACGAGGGCCGGGTTCGGTGAGTTCACTCGGGTGGAAGGCGAGGCACGCCGAATGATGCAACAGAAGCGTAAAAGTTTCGCGTCCGGCGGACGGCAAAGAAAAAGGGCAGCCTCGGCTGCCCTTGTTCCGTTGCGACCTGGCCTATTTCTTCGGCGTCAGGTGCGCGAACTTGTTGCGGAACTTCTCGACGCGGCCGCCGAGCGAGTCGACGCTCTTTTGCGTGCCGGTATAGAACGGGTGCGACTCGCTCGTCGTCTCCAGCTTGTAGAGCGGGAGCTCGCGGCCGTCGTCCATCTTGATCTTCTCGCGCGTTTGCGCGCAAGAGCGGGTGACGAACTTGAAGCCGTTGGAGAGATCGACGAAGCAGACTTCGCGATACTCGGGATGGATGCCTGCTTTCATGGGAGACTTTCAATGTTGCAGCCGGGAGCCACACCGCGAAATCCGGTGCACTTTCCGAAAAACCTGTGATTCTAGCGTGCCCGCCGTCCGCCGGGCCGCCCCAGGGACGGCGACGCCCCCTCGGGGGGCAGCGAACGGAGTGAGCGTGGGGGCCCTATCCGGGCTCAGCCGCCCCTTCGCATCATGTCGAAGAAGTCGTGGTTGTTCTTGGTCGCCTTCATCTTCTCCAGGATGAACTCCATCGCCTCGATCTCGTCCATCGAATAGAGGAGCTTGCGCAGGATCCAGCTCTTTTGCAGGATCTCCGGCTTGAGCAGCAGTTCTTCGCGTCGGGTGCCCGACTTGTTGAGCAGGATCGACGGATAGACGCGCTTCTCGGACATGCGACGGTCGAGGTGGATCTCGCAGTTGCCGGTGCCCTTGAACTCTTCGTAGATCACTTCGTCCATGCGGCTGCCGGTCTCGACCAGTGCCGTGCCGATGATGGTCAGCGAGCCGCCTTCTTCGATGTTGCGCGCCGCGCCGAAAAAGCGCTTCGGTCGCTGCAAAGCGTTCGCGTCGACGCCGCCGGTCAGCACCTTGCCCGACGAGGGCAGGACGTTGTTGTAGGCGCGCGCCAGTCGCGTGATCGAGTCGAGCAGGATGACCACGTCCATCTTCAACTCGACCAGCCGCTTGGCGCGTTCGATCACCATTTCGGCGACCTGCACGTGGCGGGCGGCCGGCTCGTCGAAGGTGGAACTGATGACCTCGCCGCGCACCGTGCGCTGCATTTCGGTCACTTCCTCGGGCCGCTCGTCGACCAGCAACACGATCAGGTAGACCTCGGGATAGTTGGCGATCAGCGCATGCGCCAGGTTCTGCATCATCACCGTCTTGCCGCTCTTGGGCGCCGAGACGAGCAGGGCGCGCTGGCCTTTGCCGATCGGCGCGATCAGGTCGATGATGCGGCTGGTGATGTTCTCTTCGGACTTGACGTCGCGCTCGAGCTTGAACTGCTCTTTCGGAAAAAGCGGCGTCAGGTTCTCGAACATGATCTTGTGCTTGCTCTCCTCGGGCAGCAGGTCGTTGATCTTGTCGACCTTGACCAGCGCGAAGTAGCGCTCGCCGTCCTTCGGGACCCGCACCTCGCCCTCGACCATGTCGCCGGTGTGCAGGTTGAAGCGGCGCACCTGGCTCGGCGAGAGGTAGATGTCGTCTGTCGAGGCCATGTAGCTGGCGTCGGGCGAGCGCAG
>JANXWR010000217.1 GCA_025351025.1 Burkholderiales bacterium
CCCGCTTCAAGGGCAACCTGAAGATGACCAATGTCGACGCGCCGAACGGCTACACGATCAACTTCGACGGGCAGGGCGGCGTGGCCGGCTTCGGCAAAGGCTCGGCCGACGTCAAGCTGACGACCGAAAGCGCGACGTCGACGCGCCTGGCCTACGAGGCGCGCGCGCAGGTCGGCGGCAAGATGGCGCAGATCGGCTCGCGCCTCATCGATGCGACGGCCAGCAAGCTAACCGACGACTTCTTCAAGGCCTTCGAAGCGCAGTTGCAGGCCCGCCTCGCGCCGGCCGATGCGGCGCTGCCCGCGATCGTGCCGGTGCGGCCGCGCGAGCCCGCGGGCACGATCGGCTGGGTGCTGGCGGCGATCGTCGTGCTGGCCACGCTCTACCTGATCCTGCACAAGGCAGGCTAGCTTCGAGAGCGCGTCGCGCGGCGACGTACGCAATCGATGTAGGCCTCGCCGTCGGGCGGCCGGCCGCTGCGCTGCGACTCCCAGAGCATCCGGCCCAGGCACTCCATCGCCTCGTGCTGCGCCGCGTGCATCGAGCCGAGGCGCGCCGCCAGCAGATCGCAGGCCTGACGGATGCCGTGCGGCTGGTCGATCGAGACCTGCTCGCTAATCGACAGATGCATCGAGAGATGCAGGAACGGATTCTCGCGGCCGGCTTCGGGCGCGTAGACGGCGCTGCGCGCCCGCTCCGCGTCGGCCAGATCCACGGCGTACTCGGGATGCGCCGCGATCCAGTCGGCGGCCATCGTCTCGAGCGGCGTCAGCGGCAAGCCTTCGGTGCGCTTTCTTCCCGCCTCGACGAAGAAGCCTCGCACGTCGTCGGAAGTTGGGGCGAACACGAGGGCGATTGTCGGGCCGGCGTTCAGCGAGGGCGAACGCCGACGACGAATCCCTTGACGCGCGCACGGCGCGAGCCGTCGACAATGAGGCGATCGCATTTTCGCGGCCGAGGCACTCCGGCCCACCCCATGAACGTCACGACCGAACAGCTCTTCGACCGCGCGCGCACGCAGAACGGCTTCACCGCCGAGCCGGTGCCCGAAGCCACCTTGCACCGGCTCTACGACATGATGAAGTGGGGTCCGACCTCGGCCAACTGCTCGCCGTCGCGGATCATCTTCGTCAGCTCGCCCGAGGCCAAGGAAAAGCTGCTTGCCGGCATGTCGCCCGGCAACGCCGACAAGACGCGCGCCGCGCCGGTGACGGCGATCATCGGCATGGACATGGCGTTCTACGAGAAGCTGCCGTACCTCTTTCCGCACGCAGATGCCAGGTCGTGGTTCGTCGGCAAGAAGGAATTCGCCGACACGACGGCGTTTCGCAACTCGAGCATCCAGGGCGGCTACTTCATAGTCGCCGCGCGCGCCCTCGGCCTCGACTGCGGGCCGATGAGCGGCTTCGACGGCGCCAAGGTCGACGCCGCGTTCTGGGCCGGCACCGAGGTCAAGACCAACTTCATCTGCAACCTCGGCCACGGTTACCCGTCCAAGGTGTTCGCGCGCAGTCCGCGGCTGTCGTTCGAAGAGGCGTGCCGCATCGAGTGAGAGAAGTGTCACCCTGAGCGAAGCGAAGGGTTTCGCGGGCGATGAGATCCTTCGCCCTGGCTCAGGATGAGAGTGGCTTTTGATCCGCCGCCGGCTCGCCCGCGCTCCAGCCGGCCCGCGCCTGTCGCTCGGCCGCCTGCTGGCGCTCGATCGCGAACAGCTCCTCGAGCTGCTGGCGGCCCAGCTTGGCGGCGGCAACCAGCCGTGCCTCGTCCTTGCGGTGCGGCGCCAGCGCGGCGAGCTGGGCGACGTTGTGACGGCGAAAGCGCAAAGCGAGATTTCGCGCCTGATGCGGCTGCCAGCCGATCTGCTCGAGCGCGCTGCGCGCCGTCATCAGCGCCGAGTCGAGCGTCTCGCGCTCGATCAACGTCACGCCGAGCTCGTACAGCTCGTAGTAGTGCTGCACGTTGCGGGCCCGGGCGACGATCGTGACCTCGGGAAAATTCTCCCGGACCATCTTCGCGCACTCGACGCTTTGCGCCATGTCGTCGATCGCCAGCACGAGGATGCGCGCCTTGTCGGCGCCGGCGGTGCGCATCAGGTCGAGCCTGGTGGCGTCGCCATAGTAGACGCGCCAGCCGAACTTGCGCAGCGCTTCGATCGCTTCGGCATCGTGGTCGAGCACGGTCGCCGGGACGCCGTTGGCAAACAGTATGCGGCCGACGATCTGCCCGTAGCGGCCGAAGCCGGCAATGATGACCGAAGCGTTCTGCGGCTCGCTGATCTCCTCGACGTCGGGGCGCCGTTTCGAGCCGGCCAGGAACGGGATCCACCAGCGGTCGGCGGCGACCAGGAACAGCGGTGTGAGCAGCATCGAGATCGCGACCGCGGCGACCAGGAAGGACGACACCGGCGCCGAGATCACGCCGGCCTGTTGTGCGGTCTGGAACACGACGAAGCCGAACTCGCCGCCCTGCGCCAGCAGGAGGACGAAGATCGGCCGCTCGAGCATCGGAATGCGCATCACGTCGGCCATCGTCCAGAGCACGAAGGCCTTGACGGCGAGGAAAGCGACCACGACGCCGGCGATCAGCCAAGGCTGCCGCAGCACGACCGCGAAGTCGATGCTCATGCCGACGGCGATGAAGAAGAGACCGAGCAGGAGGCCCTTGAACGGCTCGATGTCGGTCTCGAGCTCGCGCCGGTATTCGCTCTCGGCGAGCAACACGCCTGCGAGGAAGGCGCCAAGCGCCATCGACAGGCCGACCGCGTTCATCAGCGCCGCCGTCGCCACGACGAGCAACAGCGATGCGGCGGTGAAGATCTCGGGCGTGTCGCTGAGGGCGATCCAGCGCAGCATGGGCCGGAGCAGCAGGCGGCCGCCCAGGATGACGACGGCGATCGTGCCGATCGCCTTTGCCGGGCCGAGCCAGCCGCTGCTGCTGACGCCCTCGTGGCCGCTGCCCAACACCAGGAACGGCACCAGCGCCAGGATCGGAATGGCCGCGATGTCCTGCAGCAGCGAAACGCTGAGGATGCTTTCTCCGGCGGTCGTCGCCATCATGTTGCGTTCGGCCAGCACGCCGAGGCCGATCGCCGTCGACGACATCGCCAGGCCGATCGCTGCGACAACGGCAAAGCGCCAGTCGATGCCGAAGGCGAGCGCGCCGGCGACGATGAGCACCGCCGAACCGAACAGCTGCGTGTTGCCCCAGCCGAAGATGGGTTTCCTCAGCGACCACAGGCGCTGCGGCTCGAGCTCGAGGCCGACCAGGAACAGCATCAGCACGACGCCGAACTCGGCGAATTCGAGCATCTGCTGCGGATCGGTGACGAACTTCAGCCCCCAGGGCCCGATCAGGATACCCGCGGCGAGGTAGCCGATGATCGAGCCGAGGCCGAGAAACCTGGCCACCGGCACCGCGAAGACGGCGGCGGCGAGGTAGACGAGCAGGCCGGTGAGCCAGGAGCCGTGTTCCATTACGCCACCGCTTCGACGACGTTTTCCATCGGCCGCGCCGTCAGCGGCACGACGCAGTCGACGCACTGCTCGATCTCGTCGAGCTCGGGCCATTGCGGATAGGCGGCGAGCTGCTTCGCGTAGTGGGCGGCATGGGCCGCGATGTCCGCTTCGCTCGCCTTGTGCGCGCCATGCAGCATGAGCGGCGGCAGGAAGCGCATGCCGCAGAGCGCCGCCGTCTGCTCGTAGGGCGGCATGAAGGCATCGAAGAAGTAACGGTTGTAGCTGTCGGGCCGGTACGAATCCTCCGGGCCGCCGGTCGTCGCGACCAGCCAGAGGTCCTTGCCGCGCAGTGCAATGCCGTCCGGCCCGTAGGCCCAGCCGAATGACAGCACCTCGTCGACCCAGAGCTTGAGCAGCGGCGGCATGCCGTACCAGTGGATCGGCTGCTGCCAGACGACGAGCGTGGCGGCGGCCAGGACCGCCTGCTCGGCGGGAATGTCGATCAGGTAGTCGGGATAGAGCGCATAGAGGTCGCGCACGACGATGCGCCCCGGCGGCAGTACGTCCTGCAGCGACCTCGCCTCGAGCAGCATGCGCCGGTTGGCGCGCGATTGCTCGAGCTCCGGATGGGCGAC
>JANXWR010000222.1 GCA_025351025.1 Burkholderiales bacterium
GGCGCGCCGCCAAAGCTCGTCCAGATCGCCCAGAAGTTGGTCGGCCCGACCGAGTTGTGCGGGTGGTAGGTGATCGGGAAGTTGCAGTCGCCGCCGTCGCCCTTCGGCGAGTTCCAGACCAGCGAACGGTTGCAGCCCGGATAGGAGAACCCGGTCAGGACGGCCGAGTAGCTGGTCGCCTTGGCGAGTCTCGGCACGATGAACGCACCGTATTCGGACACGCCGCAGGCCTTCATGTCGGTGCAGCTGAAGCTGCCGCCCGAGGCCTCCATGACGACCTGCTGCATCCCCTTCTTGACATTGAGGCGGGCGACCACCGGCTTGACATTGACGACGCGCATCGGCGTCGATGCCGTGGCTGCGATGGTGACGATCGCGCTCACCGTGACGGTGGCGCCGCCTTCGCTCGATCCGGCGTGGAAGACGCCGGCAGTGTCGCGCGGGTTGTTGTCGGGCGGGTCGACGCTGAGGGTGCCGGCGCCGCCCGACGACCAGGTCCACGCCACCGTCGCGCCGTCGGCCAGCGTCTCCTTGATGAAGGCGGTGATCGGGAAGTCGGCGTCGGTCGGCACGTCCTGGAGCTTGCCCGGCGAGATGCCGAGGTTGAACTCCGACTTGAACTCGACCTCCACCGTCGCCGAGCCCATCTCGATCCGGGCATTGCTGACGGGGTTGCGGTAGAAGGCGGTGACGGTGATCGAGTCCGGATCGGCCGGATCGGCGTCGACGCCGGTGGGAATGTAGTCGTGGGTCGGCGTGCTCAGCAGGCTGATGAAGTCGTTCACGCCGTTGCCGCCGACGCGGAACAGGTCGCCGTACTTTTTGGTGCAGGTCCAGTGCAGGAACACGCTGTCGGCCGGCACGTTCGCATCCAGCCCTTCGACCTTGGCGGTCACCGAGCCCTTGCGGTCGATGCCGGCGGTCGCCGAGACCGTTAGCGGATCGGGCGAAAGCGAAACCTTTGCCTTCGACACGTTCATCGAGAACTGGGTCAGCTGCCGCGAATTGGACCAGTCCTTGATGATGGCGCCGTAGTCGCCGACCAAGGTACCGATCTTGATCAGCTGAATGATGCGGGCCAACTTGCCGAGCGCGTCCTTCAGCTTGCCGAGGTCGAACTGGCCGAGGTCGCCGGCCACCAGGTTGACGGCGATGACATTGCCCTTGCTGTCGAGCAGCTGCGCGGTGAGGTTCTTGCCCGCGGCCTGGGTGTAGGCCTTCAGGCCCAGCTCGAGCAGGCCCTGGAAGGTGTTGCTCGAGAAGAACTCGGTCAGGAAGCCGCCGAACGCGCTCTTGGCGTCGCCAACCTTCAGGGCCGCGACCGTGGCCGGGAAGTAGGTGCCGGCCACCGCCAGGCTCGAGAGGTCGCTGATCCCGTTCAGCACCAGCGCCCAGCTCGTCTGCTCGAATTCGGGCTTGAAGGTGCCGGAGATCCGCTCGCTGATCATCGGCAGGATCAGCGTCCGCACGAAGGGCTTGATGATGTCCTCGATCATCGTCTTCCAGAGGATGCTCTCGAGCGCCGTGTTCTCCGCGTCGCTCAGGCTGCCGACGTCGTTCGCGCCGATGCCGATCACCCGCGCCGCGTAGACCGTCACCTCGGCGGTGTCCTGCGGCGCGAAGAGCAGCTGCACCGGATCGCTCTTGACCGGTTGCCAGACGGCGCCGCCCGACTCGTAGTCGCCGAGAAAGCCGAGGTCGGCATAGAACTGGGTCACGTAGTCGCCGACCGAGGTGACCAGGCTGTCGAAGCTGAGCAGCGTCGTCGCGTCGAGATCGAAGTCCTTGAGCGGCACCGGCGGCGACTCGGTCGTCAAGGTGCCGGCCGCGTCGTAGTAGCCGGTGCGCAGGAAGAAGGCATGGGTGCGGCGGCGGAACTGGTTCTGCAGCTGCACATTGTTGAAGTCGGACGTCGCGAACAGGGTCAGGCCGCTTTCCGTGCTGTCGGGCGTGACGGTGACCGCCTGGGCCCTGGCGCGCGACGCGGCGGGCGGCACCGAGCTCTTGCGGCGCAGCGCCAGCGTCGCCGTCTTCAGCGCATCCATCAACGCCGTGTCGGCGGTGTCGATGCCGTTGCGGGTCGCGGCCGCCTCGACCGCGAGGCGCAGCGGTTCGACGACCGCGTCGAACCTCGCGTCGGCAAGCACCCGGCGCAGCGCGATCTGGATCGCCGGGCCATGGTTGTAGGCCTCGCTGGTGAGCATCAGCAAGGCCTCCGCCGTGCCGCGCGAATCGACCGTCGTGCGCACGCCGGCCTCGACCATGCTCATCAGGATCAGGTGCCCGCCGGTGTCGAACACGTAGCTCATCTGCGGCGCGCCTTCGATGACGACGACGCCGGCCGTGCCGTTGTCGCCCACCTGCGAGACGTTGTTGGCCGAGACCAGACGGGTGCTCGTCAGCGCGGCGACGCCGCTTGCCGGCAACACGACCTTGGCCGCCTGGACCGATCGGTTGACCGCAGGTAGCTTGGCAGCCAGGGCTTCTGCCTTGGCCTGATCGGGATCGGCTGCGACGCTGCTGCTGTTGCTATCGCCGCCACCGCAGGCGATCAGCGCCAGCGGCGAGGCCAGAGCCAGTCCGCCGGGAAGGCCGAACATGAGCTTGCGGCGCAGCGGGTCGGGGCCGGGCAGCGAATCGGGGGCGTAGTTCTTCACGGCGGTCTCCTCGGGCGTTGGGATGCTCGAAGCTTTTTCCGCCGCCGTTAGACAACCGTTAGTGCGGTGGCGCCGCCGGTCGCCGTTCGTCGTGAAAGCTCAGCCGTGCAAGCCGATCGCCACGGCCTCGGCCAGCCCGAGCCGGGCGCCTTCGGCCCAGAGCTGCTCGCACCGGCGCGGCGCGAGGCGACAGCCGGCCAGCCGCTGGATCAGGCGCAGGTAGCGCAGATCGGCGCGGCTCAACAGGCCGAAGCGCGTCTCCCAGAAGCGGGCCGCGAACGAAGCCAGGCGCAGCGCCGCCTCGGGCTCGCCGGTGTGGGCCAGGGCGCGCGGCAGGTTCCATAGGCTGTGCGCGAGCTCGTGCAGGGCCAGCGTTTCCCAGGCCAGGCGCGAGCTTTCGCGCAGGCTGGCCGCGGCCTCGGCCCAGCGCTGCAGCCCCATCTGCGCGTTGCCGCGCACGTTCAGCATCTGGCTGACGCGTCGCCAGTCGTGCAACTGTCGCGCGCTCGATTCGATGCCGTCGAGCCGCTCGAGCGCCTGGGCGTTGCGGCCGGCGTTCTGCGCGCACACGGCCAAGCTGTAGCGACCGCTGTGCATCGCGTGCCGGTTGCCCTGCCGTTCCCAGAGGTCGAGCGCCTTGGCATGCAAAGCTTCGGCGACGGCGTAGTCGCGCCGGCCGTTGGCGAGGTTGGCGCGCAGAGTCTGCACGCCGGCCTGCAGGTCGAGATCGGCCGAGGCGACGGCCAACGACTCGGCCATGTCGAGCAGCGGGTTCACGGCCTCGGCGTCGCGCGTCTTGCGCCAGCGCACCCGGGCCAGCGAAAGCGCCGCGCGACCGCGTGCCGCGGCCGGTTCGGTGGTGCCGGCCATTCCTTGCTCCGCATGGGCCAGCGCCTGCTCGCCCTGGCCGGCGATGAAGAGCAAGGGCCCGATCAGCGTGTGTCCCCGCGCCCGCAGCTCCGGGTCGTCCGACTGCTCGATGGCGCTCGCCAGCGAGGCCAGCCCGACCGCGGGCAGCTCGACGTCTTCGAGCACGCGGCGCAAGGGCAAGGCGATGCGGATCGCGTCGTCGGGCGCCGCGTCGACGATGGCGCTGGCCAGGCCGGCGAGCAGGTTGGGAAGCTCGGCGCGCACTTCCGAGAGGTCGGGCGTGTCGGGCAGCGAGCCGGCCCACGTCATCAGCCAGGCGCGATGGCGGGCCCGGGCCAGGCGCGCGCCGCCGTCGTCGATCTGCAGGGCCGCGTACTCGCGCACCGGACCGAAGGCGGCGAATCGGCTCGCTCCGGCGAGCATCGACTCGACACGCAGCATCGATTGGGCGACCAGATCGTCGAGCATGAGCGCGGCTTCGGCCGCGCCGAGGTCGCAGACGGCGGCCGCTGCCGCAGCGCTGAAGCCGCCGTGGAACACGGTCAGCCTGGCGAGAAAGCGCGCCTGCGCCGCGGCGAGCAGCCGCCAGCTCCACTCGATGACGTAGAGCATCGAGGCATGACGCGGATCGCTGCCGCTGCGTGGCCCCGAGCGCGCCAGCAGCTCGAGCGCGTGTCCGCGCGGCGCCGCGCGCGCCTGGAGCAGCAGAGCACGCATGGCAGGTGGCGCAATGCTGCGCACGCGCGCCGCGGCCAGCTCAATCGCCAGCGGCATGCCCTCGAGCAGATGCACCAGATCGACGATCGCTTCAACGTTGCTCGGTCCGATGTGGAAGTCGGCACGCGCCGCCCGGGCCCGATCGACGAACAGCGCCACCGCGGGCGCGCTCGCCGCGATGTCGAGCGTGGCGTCGGCGCGAGGCAGGCCGAGCGACTGGACTGCGAACTCGCGCTCGCCGTCGATGCCGAGCACGCGCCGCGAGGTCACGAGGAGATGCAGGCCCTCGATCGCCGCGCCTAGCCGGGCCACGACCTCTTCGCCGGGGCCGGCGAGCTGCTCGAAGTTGTCGAGCACGAGCAAGGCGCGCCTGCCGCCGAGCGCGGCGACGATCGGCTCGAACGCGTCGTCGCCCTGCGGCCGCAAGTGCAAGCAGGTAAGCAGCGCGTCGAGCAGTTGCGCCCGCGTCGCGCAGCCGACGAGCGGAACGAAGGCGATGAAGTCGAAACGCGCCGCCGCCTCGGCGCCGATCGAGGCCGCCAGCTCGACCGCCAGCCGTGTCTTGCCGCTGCCGCCCGGACCGAGCAGGGTGACCAAGCGATGCGAGAGAACTTCTTCGCGCAGGCGTGCGCCTTCGGCGTCGCGGCCGAAGAAGCGCGTCAGGTAGGCCGGCAGTGCGGCGCGCGTCGCCGCGACGCGAGCGGTCGACGCGATCGTCGCGATGGCCGAGGGCAACGACGCGGGCGCAGGCGTTGTCGCGACCGTCGTCGCAAGACGACTGGCGCGGTCAAACAGCGCCGTCAGACGCAGCCGTTCCTCGTCGATCCACTCGTCGTAGTGGCCGGGCAGCAGCTCGCCGCCGTAGAGGGCCACCGCTTCCGCGTAGCGCGCGGCACGCACCGCGGCCTCGAAGCGCAGGGCGTCGCAGCCGAGCGCGCCGGCGACGACGCGCACGCCCTGCCGTTCGGCGAGCAGCACGGGCGTGGCGATCGGTCCGGGCGGCTCGAGCAACTGCCGCAAGGTGAACAGGGTCTGGCGCAGTCGGTTGCGGCCGACGTCGAGCGCCACCCCGGGCCAGAGCAGCTCGATCAGCTCCTCGCGCGCATGGCTGCGCTGCGGGAAGAGAGCCAGGCGGGCCAGCAGCGCGGCGACGCCGCGGCTCGCAAAGTTGGTGATCGTCTCCTCGCCGCGCCGTGCCGTCAGGCCGCCGAGAACGCGGATCTCCCAGCGCGAACCGGTGGCCGGGTCCGGCGATTCGGAAGGCGTGTCGGGCGACAGGAACACGGGGCCAGGACGAGTTTGCGGCCATGGTAGCGAGGCATCGGCGCGCCTCGCCCCGCGGGCGCTCTCCGAATGCCAACGCTTGCCGGTTTTCGCGGTCGCGTCGATCGATGTGGCGTCGCCGGCACGCCGCGAGGCGACGGACGGCGGCGCTTGCCCTCAGGCGGCCGCCGCCGGCGGCGGTCAGGGCGCAATCGGGCGGCGCGCCGCCGCCGATCAGGATGACACGCTGGCTCAGTGGATCTTGCGGCCCTTCTTCTTGAAGGACTTCGGCCGGTAGACGTTGCCGTCCCATTCGCCGCCGCGCGTGCTCGGGCCTTCGCGGGCGCGGCGGATCGCCGCATCGGCGACGCGGCGGGCGCGCCGGCGCTGCGAGTTCCAGGTGAAGATCGAATCGAGCCCGGCACCGGCGCGCCGGCTCCAGCGCGCGATCGCGCCGTCGAAGCGGTGCCTGCGGCGCGCGCCGAGGCCGAGCCTGAGCAGCATCACCAGGCAGCCGGCGACGATGATGGCGGCAAAGAGCTTTTCGAACACTGAGAGGTCCTGCGCTCGTGCGCGAGAGGCACGTGGGCAAATGGTAGCGCGCGAGGGTGGAAGCTGCCACGACAGGGGCACGCCGGGCGGATCTTTCATTGCACCGAGAATGGGCGCCCGCCATGACCCGCATTCCCGTCGCCGACTCGCGCCAGGCCTGGCTACGCCTCGTCGTCGCGGTCGCGCTGATGACGATCGGCAGCGGCGCTATGTACGTCGTCTCGGTCGTGCTGCCTTCGGTGCAGAAGGAGTTTGGCGTGGCCCGCGCCGACGCCTCGCTGCCCTACACGCTGCTCATGATCGGCTTCGGCGTCGGCGGCATTTTCATGGGTCGGCTCGCCGACAAGCGCGGCGTCATGCTGCCGATCCTGATCGGCGCCGCCGGCCTCGGCGCCGGCTTCATTGCCGCCGGCATGAGCAGCGGCATCGTCGGCTTCGCCCTGATTCACGGCGTGCTGCTCGGCCTGATCGGCAGCTCGGCCACCTTCGCGCCGCTGGTCGCCGACACGTCGCTCTGGTTCGTCAAACGGCGCGGCATCGCGGTGGCGATCTGTGCCAGCGGCAACTACGTGGCCGGCGCGATCTGGCCGCCGATCGTGCAGCACTTCGTCGAGACCGTCGGCTGGCGCCAGACCTACATCGGCATGGGCATCTTCTGCGCGCTGACGATGCCGGTGCTGGCGCTTTTCATGCGCGGCCGGCCGCCGGCGCTGGTCGAGGTCGCGGTGAGCGGCGCGCAGCCGACGCTGCGGCCCTTCGGCCTGTCGATGAACGCGGCGCAGGTGCTGCTCTGCATCGCCGGTGTGTCGTGCTGCGTGGCGATGTCGATGCCGCAGGTGCATATCGTCGCCTACTGCGGCGACCTGGGCTACGGCCCGGCGCGCGGCGCGCAGATGCTCTCGCTGATGCTCGGCGCCGGCATCGTCAGCCGGCTCGTCTCGGGCGCCATCTGCGACCGCATCGGCGGCCTGCGCACGCTCTTGCTCGGCTCGGTGCTGCAGGGCACGGCGCTGCTCCTCTTCCTGCCCTTCGACTCGCTCGTCTCGCTGTACGTGATCTCGGCGCTGTTCGGCCTGTTCCAGGGTGGCATCGTGCCCTCGTACGCGATCATCGTCCGCGAGTACTTTCCACCGGCCGAGGCCGGCGCGCGCGTCGGCACGGTGCTCATGTTCACGCTCTTCGGCATGGCGCTCGGGGGCTGGATGTCGGGCAAGGTGTTCGACCTGACCGGCTCGTACCATGCGGCCTTCATCAACGGCCTGCTGTGGAACGCCCTCAACATCTCGATCGCCGTGTTTCTGCTCGCGCGCACGCGCGGCTGGATCGGCCCGCGCATCGCCGCGGCGTGAAGCCGGCGCGACTCGGCGCATGACGATCCTCGTCGGCACCGCGTCGTGGACGGACAAGACGCTGATCGCCTGCGGCCGCTTCTATCCGCCGGGCGCCAAGTCGGCCGAGACGCGGCTGCGCTTCTATGCCTCGCAGTTTCCGATCGTCGAGGTCGACTCGAGCTACTACGCGATGCCGGCGCCGGCCACCGCGCAGCTCTGGGCGGAGCGCACGCCCGAAGGCTTCGTCATGAACGTGAAGGCGTTCCGGCTCTTCACCGGCCACCAGACGCAGCCCATCGTCCTGCACAAGGACCTGCAGCAGGCTTTCAGTGCCGCGCTGCCGTCGATCTTTTTCTACCGCGACCTGCCGACCGAGCTGATCGACGAGCTTTGGCAGCGATTCCGCGAAGCGCTGCTGCCGCTGCAGGCGTCGGGACGGCTCGGCCTCGTCCACTTCCAGTTTCCGCCCTGGCTCATCGCCGGCGGCGCCGGGCGGGCCCATGTCGAGCATTGCGTGCTGCGCATGAACGGCTTCGACCTGGGCGTCGAGTTCCGGCACAAGAGCTGGTT
Source organism: Burkholderiales bacterium (assembly GCA_025351025.1). Taxonomy (GTDB): domain Bacteria; phylum Pseudomonadota; class Gammaproteobacteria; order Burkholderiales; family Burkholderiaceae_C; genus Schlegelella_A. Next base: position 7,961 of record JANXWR010000222.1, read on the forward strand.
CGAAGGCATGGCCCGGCAACAGGAGACGCTCGCCTTCCTGCGTGAGATGGGCGTGGCGCACACCGTCGTCGACGGGCCGCAGGGCTTCTCGAACAGCGTGCCGGCGCTCTGGGAGACGACGCATCCGCGCTACGCCCTGCTGCGCCTGCACGGCCGCAACACGGCGACCTGGAACGTCAAGGGCCAGAGCTCGGCGTCTGACCGCTTCAACTACGACTATCCCGAAGGCGAGCTGGCCGAGTTGGTGCCCAAGCTCCAGCGTCTGACACTCACCGCCATGCAGACACACGTCATCTTCAACAACAACATGGAAGACCAGGGCCAGCGCAACGCCCGCTCGCTTACCGACCTGCTGATCAAAGCGGGGCTGCGCTGAGGCGTTGGCCTACGCGTTGTCGGCCGCTGTGCCGGTACCTCGGCCCACGGGCGATTCCCAGAATCATGGGTCGTCGACGCCATGAAAACGCCGTCATGACCCCACTTTGCCTCGCCCGCTCGAACCAGACGCCCCGATGACCATGGCCGAGACCGTCGACCGGTCGACGCGCGGCACGCCGGCGCAGTGGTGGCAGCTCGTCAAGGGCGCCGGCGAGGCCTGGATCGACGACTACGCGCCGAGCATGGGCGCGGCGCTCTCGTACTACACCGTGTTCTCGCTGGCGCCGCTCTTGCTGATCGTCATCTCGATCGCCGGCCTGGTGTTCGGCCAGGACGCGGCACGCGGCGAGATCTTCGGCCAGCTCAGCGAGCTCATGGGCGCCGACACCGCAAAAGCCGTCGAAGGCATTCTTGCCAGCCTGAACAAGCCGGCGCACGGCATCACCGGCACGACCCTCGGCGTGGCGCTGCTGCTGATCGGCGCGACCTCGGTGTTCGGCGAGCTGCAGGACGCGCTCGACCGCATCTGGCGCGCGCCGGTGCGCGAGCGATCGGCCGGCTGGTGGAACCTGCTGCGCACGCGCCTGCTCTCGTTCGGCATGATTTTCGGCATCGCCTTTTTGCTCATGGTCTCGCTCGTGCTCGGCGCCGTGATCTCAGCGCTCGGCAAATGGTGGGGCGGCGTGTTCGGCGACTGGGAGGTGCTGGCGCAGGTGGTCAACCTCGCAGTCGGCTTCCTGCTCACGACCGTCGTCTTCGCGATGATCTACAAGCTCATGCCGCGCGTGCAGGTGCGCTGGCACGACGTGCTGCTCGGCTCGCTCGTCACCTCGGTGCTTTTCACGGTCGGCAAGTTTCTGATCGGCCTTTACATCGGCAAGAGCGGCATCGCCTCGGGCTACGGCGCGGCGGGGTCTCTCATCGTCGTCTTCGTCTGGGTCTACTACTCGGCGCAGATCTTCCTGATGGGCGCCGAGTTCACCTGGGTCTATGCGCGCGTCTTCGGCTCGATGCGCCATTTGACGCCCGACCCGGTCGACGAGCACGCGCCCGACTTGCCGGCGCGCCACGAAGACACGGCCGACGCCGGCACGACCTTGCCGCCGCAGGTCGCGGCGATGCGCCCGATCGTGCTGCCGCCGCCGATGCAGCCGCAGCCGATCGCCGCGCGTCGAAAGATCGCCCGGCCCGGCGAAGCGGGACTGCGCAAGGTCGGTTACGGCCTCGTGGCCGGCGTGATCCTGCGCTACGTGCTGCCGCGTCTGCTGCGCCGCCGCTAGAAGGCCACCGGGGGCGTCCGGACTCGGCGACACTCCCAATGGCCGAGCCTGCGCCGGGCACGCAGAATCGGCCCATTCCAATAGGAGACAGACATGGCCCTCACCCGACGCGAATGGATGGTCGGCACTGGCGCTGCGACGCTGACACCCTGGGCCGGCACGGCCCTGGCGCAGGAAGGCACGCTCAAGATCTCGCACCAGTTTCCCGGCGGCACGGCGACCGAAGGCGACTTTCGCGATCGACTCTGCCGGCGCTTCGCTGCCGACATCGAGAAGCGCAGCAACGGCGCGCTGAAGGCCGCGGTCTATCCGGGCTCGTCGCTGATGAAGACGAACTCGCAGTTCTCGGCGATGCGCAAGGGCGCGCTCGACCTAAGCCTCTATCCCTTGCCCTACGCCGGCGGCGAAGTCGCCGAATGCAACATCGGCCTCATGCCGGCGCTGGTGCCCAGTTACGACGTCGGCGCGATGTGGAAGACCTCCGAGGTTGGCAAGCTCCTCGCCAAGACGCTCGACGAGAAGGGCATCGTCCTCGTCAGCTGGATCTGGCAGGCCGGCGGCGTGGCCAGCCGCGGCCGGGCGCTGGTGCAGCCCGAAGACGCCAAAGGCCTGAAGGTGCGCGGCGGCAGCCGCGAGATGGACATGATGTTGAAGCAAGCCGGCGCCTCGGTGATCTCCTTGCCCTCGAACGAGATCTACGTGGCGATGCAGACCGGCGCCATGGACGCGGCGATGACCTCTTCGACCAGCTTCATCTCGTTCAAGCTCGAAGAGATCGCCAAGAACCTGACCAGCGGCCGCAACAAGGCCTACTGGTTCATGTTCGAGCCGCTCATGATGAGCAAGGGAGTGTTCGCCAAGCTGCCCAAGGCGCACCAGGACATCATCATGGCGGCCGGCGCCGAGCAGGAAAAGTTCGCCACTGAAGCGGCCAAGGCCGACGACAAGATCGCCGCCGACGTCTACGCCAAGGCGGGCGCCAAGGTGTTCGACCTCGACGACGCGACCGTGCGCAAGTGGCAGGCAATTGCCCGCGAAACGGCGTGGAAGGACTACGCCGAGCACAGCGAAACCAACGCCGCGCTGATGAAGGCCGCACTGAAGCTGGTGTGAGGACGCTGCCTTGAGCGGCGCGGCCAGCCTGCCGCCGAAGATGGCGGCCGAGCCTCGTGCCTTCGTCGAGCCCGGCACGCCTCGCGTGCTGGTGCCGGTGGCCTGGGCACTGGCCTGGGCCAACAAGGCCATGGTCGGGCTCGGCATGGTGGCCCTGCTCGTCGCCTCGGTGGTGCTCACCTCGAGCGTGCTCTCGCGCTACTTCCTGAAGGCCTCGACCGACTGGCAGGACGAGACGGCGGTGTTCCTGCTCGTCGGCGCGACCTTCCTGGCGAGCGCCTTCGTGCAGTCGATCCGCGGCCACGTCGGCATCGAGGCGGTCTCGTCGGTGCTGTCGAGAAACGTGAACGCGGCACGCCAGATCGCCGTCGATGCGATGAGCCTGGCGTTCTGCGCGCTCTTCGCCTGGAAGTCGTGGACGCTGATGCGCGAGGCCGCGGTCGACCGCATGACCACCAACTCGACCTGGGGCCCGCCGCTCTGGATTCCCTACTTTCTGATGTCGCTCGGCATGACGCTGCTCACCTTGCAGCTGCTCGTGCAACTGGTGGCCGGCATCAACCGCTGGCGCGGCCCGGCCGAGCAGCGCTGACTCGCCGTGTCGATGCTCGCGATCGGCAGCCTGTTCGCCGTCGTCACGCTGGCGCTGATGCTCTCGGGCGCGCCGATCGCCTTTGCGCTCGGCGCGGTGGCGGTGATCTTCATGGCCTTCTTCATGCCGGCCTCGTCGCTCGACACGATCACGCAGAACGTCTATGAAGAGATGGCGAGCATCACACTGCTCTCGATCCCGCTCTTCATATTGAAGGGCGCGGCGATCGGCCGAACGCGGGCCGGCCAGGATCTCTACGCGGCGATGCATGCCTGGCTGCACCGCGTGCCCGGCGGCCTGGGCATCGCCAACGTGTTCGCCTGCGCCCTCTTCGCGGCGATGGCCGGATCGAGCCCGGCCACCTGCTCGGCGATCGGCTCGGCCGGCATCCCCGAGATGAGAAAGCGCGGCTACTCGCCGGGCTTTGCCGCCGGCATCATCGCCGCGGGCGGCACGCTCGGCATCCTCTTGCCGCCTTCGATCACGATGATCTTGTACGCGGTCGCTTCCGAGCAGTCGCTCGGGCGCCTGTTCCTCGCCGGCATCGGCCCGGGCCTGCTGCTCGTGCTGCTGTTCGCCGGTTACGCGGTGCTGCGCTATCGCACCGAGCACCGCAACGCGACGGCGGCCTTTGCAGGCGCGGGCACCGAGTCGGCGCTGCTTTCGGACGAGCGCTTCAGCATGCGGCAGAAGGTCGAGATGCTGCCCCGCGTCTTGCCCTTCGTGGTGCTGCTGATCGGCGTGATGGCTGCCCTCTACGGCGGCTTCGCCACGCCTTCGGAAACGGCCGGCCTGGGCGCGCTGCTCGCGCTGGTGCTGATCGCCGTGGTCTACGGCGTGTGGCGGGTGAAGGACCTGACGCCCATCCTCAGCGCGACGATCAAGGAGTCGACGATGCTGATGTTCATCATCGGCATGAGCCTGCTGTTCTCGTACGTGATGAGCTATCTGCACATCAGCCAGTCGCTGGCGCAGTGGATCGTCGCGCTGCAGCTCTCGAAGTGGCTGCTGCTCGCGGCGATCCTGGCGCTCGTGGTCGTGCTCGGCTTCTTCCTGCCGCCGGTGAGCATCATCCTGATGACGGCGCCCATCATCCTGCCGCCGCTCAAGGCCGCAGGCTTCGACCTGATCTGGTTCGGCATCCTCATGACGATCGTCATGGAGGCCGGGCTGATTCACCCGCCGGTGGGACTCAACCTCTTCGTCATCAAGAACATCGCGCCCGACATCTCGCTCGGGCAGATCATCCGCGGCGTGATTCCGTTTGTGGCTCTGATGTTCCTGGCGGTGGTGCTGATCTGCCTGATGCCGAAGATCGCCACCGGGTTGCCGGATGCGGTGATGGGGGCGGTGGCGGGGAGGTAGAGCGGCTCCCTTATTCGACGATCCGCCGGCTGAGCTCGGTGCGCCAAACGGCCGGATCGGGGCTCGATTCCGAGCCGACCACGTAGCACTCGTACAGGTCGCCGGCCGTCTCGTGCCCGTTGGCTTTCGTCCACGCGTCGAACTCGTGCCACGCGCCGCCCAGTCCTTCGTAAGGGCCGTGATAGACGGTTCGCACCATCTTGAGCGCAGGCCGCTGCCCGGGCTTGACACGGCCGGTGGCCGTGGCGGGCGCCGTCACCGGTACGCAGATGTCGAAATCGAAAGCCTCCGGTGTCATCTCGAGGTGATGCGCAAACCACGGTCCGGCCGGGCCGATGCCTTGCGCCCGCACTGCGGCCATGGCCTCGCCGATGCCCGGTCCCATGACCTGCTGCATCTTCGAGCGTGGCGTCTCGATATGAATGACGGCGACCCATTGCGCGGGCGTCTCGACAACTTGCGGCGTTTCGATCATGTGCGTTCTCCGATGAATAGGGGCAGCAATCCTTCGAGTCGGTCGTAGCATGCCGCCATGCCGTACTCCATGCCCGACCGACGTGCCGTGTCTCGGGCTGCTTGCGATTCGTACAGGACGACGATCGTGGTCCTGGTGACGCCGGCCGTCTCGACGAAGACCGTCGTGTCCAGGGCTTCGCCCGGGTACCAGGCGTCGTCGAACTTCTCGGTGGCAACGAGACGTTCGAGTGGAACGACCTCGCGGAACACGCCGCCCATGGCCATCAGCGCGCCGTCTTTTTCGGAACGCCAGCAATAGCGATACGCACCGCCGACGCGAAGGTCGATCTCGCACACCGGCATGGTCCATCCGGGTGGACCCAGCAGCCAGCGGCGGACCAGCTCGGGCTGGGTGAATGCATCGAACACCAGTCGTCGCGGCGCGTCGAATTCGCGCGTCACCTGGATCTCGCGATCGCTGGGCAGGGACACCTTGAAGCTGTCGGGGAAAAACACGGAACCTCCGTTTACCGCTTCTGGGGAGCGGCGCGCTTGCGTTTCTTTTCCGTGGCTTTCAACTCGCTCAGCAAGCCGTCGAGGCGCACGAAGGAAGCCTCCCAATATTCGCGATAGGTCTCCAGCCACTTGGTCGCCTCGGCGAGAGGGCGTGCCTCGAGCTTGCGCGGCCTTCGCTGCGCATCGGTGCCGGACGAAATCAAGCCCGCACGCTCGAGCACCTTGAGATGCCGCGAGACCGCCGGCTGACTCATCGAGAAGGGCTCAGCCAGCTCGTTCACCGACACCTCCCCCGACGCCAGGCGCGCCAGGATCGCTCGCCGCGTCGGGTTGGCCAACGCCGCGAACGTCTTGTCCAGGCGATGGGACTCTCGTCCATAACTAGATTCATCCATAAGGATAATGTTATGCAAAGGTGAGACGGAAGTCAACTGCCGAGTCGTCCGACCCCTGTCATATGGCGCCGATGCTCCGGCGACCCATCCAGCGATGACGGCAAGCAGTGGGGAACGATGAAACTCGCATGGATGAGCTTGCAGGTGCTGGCGCTCGCTGCCTGCGGCGGCGACGGGTCGCCCGCGACCGTCGCAACGCCTGCCGCCTCTGCCGCGCAGGTCGTCTTCATGCTGGCGACCAGCGGTGCTTCGGCGCCGAGACCGGGCACGGTCTACGAGATCGCCGTCATCAACCTCGACGGCTCGGGATTTCGCCAGCTCACGAACGACGACAAGTTCAAGTTCCTGCCGCACTTCTCGTCCGACGCGAAGAAGATCGCGTACACGAGATATGCCGTCGGCCACTACGGCGAGCCGAACACGGTCACCGACATCGCGGTCCTCGACTCCGCCAGCGGCAGGGAATCGGTGATCACGCACGACGGGCACGGCATCAGTGCCAGCTGGTCGCCCGACGGCAGCCGCATCGCCTACGTCAACGCCTACGAGGCCTCGATCTGGACGGTCGCGGCCGACGGCTCGGGCGCCACACGCATCGCGAACGCGAGCGGCGCGGACACCGACATGTCGTGGGGCGACCTCGCCTGGTCGCGCGACAACTGGCTGATGTTTACCGTCGGCCAGACCGTAAACGGCTGCTTCAAGGTGCGCGTCGACAAGATCCGCCCGGAGGGTTCGCAGCGCATGCAGGTGAGCGACGGCGGGCCGAACTGCACGCCGCCCGGCCTGGAGCAGAGCGGCGACGCCGACCCAGGCTGGAGTGCCGACGGTCGCACCGTGTACAGCTCGCGCGGCTTTCCGGTGCCGCCGGCCGGCCCGGCGTCGAGCACGGTCGAGCGCAAGCTCTACGCCTACTCGAGCGATGCCTGGTACCCCGGCCCCGAGACGGACCTGAGCCTGCCCTCGGAGCCGAGCTGTATCGAGGGCGTGCCCAAGGGCTCGCCGGACGGCAAGCGCGTGCTGCTGTTTCGCGCCTGCTTCGATACCGGCCGGCTGGTCTCGGGCATCTACGTCACCGACACGGCGGGTTCGTATCGCATGAAGATCACCGACGGCTTTGCGCCCGACTGGAACCCGTTGACGAACTAGGGCGTGTTAACACAAACGTAGTCCATCAGCTATCAGCGCGAAGCTGATGAGGCCGAGGAACATCACAACGAGTTTCTCGAAGCGCGAGAAGATGCGGCGGAACCCCTTGAGGCGCCGGAACAGTCGCTCTACCTCATTGCGTCGCTTGTACATCTCTCGGTCGTACTCCCAGGGCTCGATCCGAGTCCTCAGTGGCGGCACGACGGGGATGAACCCCAGGTCAAGCGCCAACTGCCGCGTCTCGTTGCCTTCGTAGGCTCGGTCCATGAGCAGATGCAGTGGTCGGCTTGGAGCACCCACACCGACTCAACAGCGCGCGCCCCTCGGGCGCGTCGTGCGCCTGCCCCGGCGACAGCGAGAACGTTATGGCCGTGCGAGCATCCGCGGCAACCATATGAATCTTGGTGTTCCATCCACCTCGAGACTTTCCAATGGCCTGCGGGCCGTTTTTTTTAGCGCCCCGGTGCCATCCGGATGCACCTTGATGCTGGTGCTGTCCAGCGAGACGGCTTCGATCTTGATGCGCACGACCTGAGACTGTTGCAGTTCCTCGAACACGCGGTCCATGACGCCGGACTTTGACCAGCGGTTCATTCGCGTGTAGATCGTGTGCCAGTTGCCAAACCGCTTGGGCAGGCCGCGCCATTTGCATCCGTGCTCTGCGACATACAGGATGGCATTCAAAACGTTCAAGTTGGACAGGCTGACATTGCCTCTCTGCGTGGGCAGGCAGCGCTCGATCTGGGCGAACTGGGCTTGCGTGATCT
>JANXWR010000238.1 GCA_025351025.1 Burkholderiales bacterium
CGCGCTTGCGCCGACGGAACGCAGCTGCTAGCACCGGCAACATTTTCATCGACCAGCGATGCAGCGTGGAATGATCGACGAAAACTCCGCGTTCGGCCATCATTTCCTCGATCTGGCGAAAGCTCAGCGGGTAGGCTGAATGCCACCGGACGCACACCAGCATCACCTCCAGCGGGTAGTGCATCCGTTGCACCACTCGGCTCAGCGCCTCGATCATCTTTGAACGGTCAAACTTCATCGGCTGACCTTAGCAGCCTGGACTTATCGCGACAGAACCAGGTGGGCATTCTCTACATCTCGTTTCTGCCGCAGTTCCTGCCGCAGGCGGTGCCCGTCTTCGAGTACACGTTCTTGCTGTCGGCGATACACGGGGCTCTGGGGTTGGCCTGGTTCGCAGTGCTCATCCTTGCGATGCGACCATTGGCGCGGCTTCGGCGTCCGGGCATTATCAAAGCCATGGATCGACTGACCGGGTGCGTCTTTATCGGCTTCGGTGCGAAGCTCGCATTTTCTCGTCAGTGAAAGGGTCGGTATCAAATCGATTCCGTTGCCACGGTCGAGCGTTTCGGCAACCAGTGCCACGCTGAACTGTTTGAACAAGGAAGACCTGACATGATCGATTTTTTCGGCCAGCCGCAACCCCACTCCTCGCGGCCGTTCAGTCGCGCCACGCGCGCTGCCGGGCTCGTGTTCGTCTCAGGACACGCGGCTCCTCACGACCCTTCGCGCGGCGTCCTTCGAGGCGAGACAGCTGGCGAGCAGGTACGGAATTCTCTCGCAACGATCAGTGAGATTCTTTGCGAAGCGGGGAGCAGCCTTGACCGCGTCGTCCAGATCACGATGCTGATCAGCGACCCCGCTGACTACGCGGCCTGCAATGAAGAGTATGTGAAGCATTTCCAGGCCGGATTGCCAGCGCGACACACCGCTCGGTTTGGCGTTCCGACGGAAGCGAGGGTCGCGTTCGCCTGCGTTGCGCTGGCGGGAGATTGATTGTCCGCGGCTAGTGGCCCCAGCATTTCCAACGACGGTTCGATGACGGCCTGTCGTCAAACCGATTTGCGCGGCCCAGGCCTTACCGCTTGGGTGGTGGTCGACGGCGGTACGCTGAAGACATTTTCGCTGCTCGCGGTCGAGATGCTCACTTGCGCACAAGCCCGCGCGGCGGTGCCGTCATCAAGGATCAGCGGATCGGCTGCTCTCAAGCGAGGAGAGCGACTCTTCGAACAGGCATGGACCGAGCGCCTCGGTCGGGTACTGGAACAGGATTGCGCCGGGATCGAGCTCCGTTGTTCCTGCAGGCTGCGCGACCGCGATGCCGACGGAGTGGGTGCCCTCCGCCAGCGACAACGAGATCGAGAGCCCAACTACCAGGGCTCGCAATCAGGCGCTACGCCACCGCCACCGCTTCGATTTCCAGCAACCACCGCTCGTCGAAGATGCCGGCGATGATGACGGTGAGCGCGGGCGCATGCGAACCGAGAACCTCTTGCCTGACTTCCCGGTTCTGCATCGCGTAGTCGCGACTCGACAGGAAGATCGTGACCTTGACGACGTTGCCGACCGACATCTCGGCTGCAGCCAGTTGCGCACGGACGTTGCCCCAAGCCAGCCTCGCCTGGCTTATGAAGTCGAGCGGCACACCACCCGAAGCCGACTCCGGAATCTGGCCGCTGACATACAGCGTGCGCTGAACGTCGCGCACCTCCACGGCTTGTGCGTAACCGCCCGCGGGCTGCGGCGCAGAGGGAGAATTGAGTGAGATGAGCTTCATTGTCGGAGGACACCGGGTGTCTTGGAAGGCGGCGTTAACCGCGGCACTCGAAGGTTAACTTGACGCCTGCGCGACGAGAATGGCGCCACTCGGCCTCTAGGTCGAGGTCAGAACGCCGGGACGCGAACGACAGCGTCGGATGCGCCGCTTCCGGCAGCACAAATTGCGGCAGGAATCGTGTGCCCCACGCCGCCGACGCTCACGCCCGTCGCCGGCGCTGCGCGAGTTTAGGGAACAGTCTTGACGCTGCCGCTGCACCGCCGGGTCATCCCCTGGGCGCCGCGCTCGTCAGCGTTGTGCACCGCGCCGCCAACGGGTTCGAGGTCAGCTGGATGACGACCGCGAAGCAGCGGCGGACGACAGGACGAAGCTGAAGGTCGCGCCGCGCCCGGGCTCGCTCGCCACCGTCATGCGACTGCCATGGAGCAGCAGGATGCGTTTCGCGATCAGCAAGCCGAGGCCGCCGTGTTTAGGGCTGGAGCGCCGTCGCAATGGTGAATCGCGCTCGAAGAGCCCCGGCTGATCCTCGGCGGCGATGCCGCTGCCGGTATCGGCGACGCGCAGCTCGCTGCCGTTCTCTGCCGCCACCGCCTCCAGCCGCACCGCGCCGCCGCGCGGCGTGTGGCGGATGGCGTTTTCGACGAGGTTGGTGATCACGCGCTCGATGAGTCCGATGTCGCCCCAGACAAAAAGGCCCTGCGGATCGGCTTCGGCCTTCAGGCGGACGCCGCTGTCGCGCGCACTCAACGCGAATTTCTGGGCCACGTCCTGGACCAGCTCGGAGAGCGAGAACAGCTCCGGATGGGGCAGCGCTTCTTCGCATTCCAGGCGTGCCAGCTCGAACAGCTGCTGCGCCAGGCGTGCCACCCGGCGGCTCTGGCGCATCGCCACGTCGAGGTAGGCGCGCCGGTCGGCGGCGCTGATGTCGTCGCCCATCCTGACCAGCGTCTCGAGATGGTTCTGCATCGACGTGAGCGGCGTGCGCAGATCGTGCGAGACGTTGGCGACGAGCTCGCGGCGCAGCTCGTCCTGGCGCTGCAGCTCGCTGCGCTGGGCGACGACGCTGCCGGTCAGGTGGGCGAAGGCGAGCGAGAGGCGGCCGATCTCGTCGGACGGCTTGGGCTCGGGCTCGCCCGCCGGGCGCGCCGGCGCGGCAGCGGCGTCGAGCAAGGTCGCGTGCTCGAACGCCTGCACCGATTTCGTCAACCGGTTCAGGCGCCGGGTGATGAACGCGAACGCCGCCAGGCCGACGGCGAGCGCCAGCAGCAACGCAGCCAGCCCCGTCCAGGCGGTTGTCCGCATGACGTGGCCGCGGCTCGCATCGTCGGCGCGCTGCTGGTACATGCTGCCGACGAGAACGACATACAGGTATCCCGCGGTGCGCCCGCCCTGCACGATCGGCGCGGCGCTGAACACGCCCTTCTGGCCGGCGCTGCGCGGGCTGTCGCCGAAGATCGGCAACGGCTGCCTGGCGAGAAAGCGCCGCACCGGCGCGAGCGAGACGCGCTCGAGCGCGAGCCCGCCCTCGGGAGGCGAATGGCCGAGGATCTTGCCGTCGGCATCGAGCAGATAGAGCTCGATGGTCGGATTGACGACGCTGGCCATGCGGAACAGCTCGTCCATCCTGCGGCGGTCGAAGCCGCCGGCGCCGAGCAGCGTGCCGTCCTCGGCGATGTGACGCGCAAGCTCCAGGCTGAGCTGCTGCATGACTTCATGCTGATGCGACTTGGCGGCGCGATACGAGAGCCAGCCCAGCGCGACGCCGAAGCCGAGCAGCACCAGCGCGAACACGATCGCGATCCGGCTGTAGAGCGACGCCGGCTTCATGGCGGCAACGGCGCCGAACTCATCGCCTGCTTCACGGCGCGTGCGCGGGCGCGTTGAACTTGTAGCCCTTGCCCCAGACCGTGACCAGCCAGACGGGATGCGCCGGGTCGGCCTCGATCTTGGCGCGCAGGCGATTCATGTGCGAGTTGACGGTGTGCTCGTAGCCGTCGTGCGAATAGCCCCAGACCTGATCGAGCAGCTCCATGCGCGTGAAGACGCGGCCCGGGTGACGCGCGAAGAACAGCAGCAGGTCGAACTCGCGCCCGGTCAGCACCAATTGCACGCCCTGCAGCCGGGCTTCGTGCGCCACCGGGTCGATGCTCAGCGCGCCGTGCCGGATCACGCCGCTGCGCTCGGCCGCGAGCACCTCGGCCGCGTCCATCCGGCGCAGCACGGCACGCACGCGCGCCACCAGCTCGTTGAGCGAGAAGGGCTTGCTCAGGTAGTCGTCGGCGCCGAGCTCGAGGCCGAGGACGCGATGGGTCTCGGTGGTCTTGGCACTGACGATGATGATGGGCAGGTAGACGGGCATCCGGCGCACTTCGCGGCAGACCGACAGGCCGTCGATTCCGGGCAGCATCAGGTCGAGAACGAGAAGGTGGCAGCGCTCGGCACGCAACCGGGCCAGGCCGGCTTCGCCGCTGCCCTCGGTCGTGACGGTGAAGCCTTCGGCGCGCAGGTTCAGCGCCAGCATCCCGGCGATGGCTGCATCGTCTTCGATC
>JANXWR010000264.1 GCA_025351025.1 Burkholderiales bacterium
GCGCGTAGCCGACGCAGCCCGCCTCGCCGCGCGAGGTGGCGGCCAGCTCGACGAGCATGGCCTTCGCGGCTGCAGCGTGCTCGGGCTTGACGATGATCGAAGCCATCACGTGGATCATGTTCGAACTCCTGTCGGTGCGCCGCGTGCAAAATCGCCCGCAACGCCCAATGATGCCGTAGCCGGATGACGCCACTTTTCACCCGCCGCCAGCCATGAAGGTTCTCGTCCTTGGCGCCGGCGTCATCGGCGTGACCGCGGCCTACGAGCTGGCCGGCGCCGGCCACGACGTGACCGTCGTCGACCGCCAGCCGGCGCCCGCCCTGGAGACGAGCTACGCCAACGCCGGCGAGGTGTCGCCCGGCTACTCGGCGCCTTGGGCCGGGCCGGGCGTGCCGCTCAAGGCGATCAAGTGGCTGGCCATGCACCATCGGCCGCTCGTCATCCGCCCGCACGTCGACATGGCTTTCATCGCCTGGGTGCTGGCGATGCTGCGCAACTGCACGGCGGGGCGATACGCGGTCAACAAGACGCGCATGGTGCGGCTCGCCGAGTACAGCCGCGACTGCCTGCGCGCCCTGCGTGCCGGCACCGGCATCGCCTACGACGAGCGCATGCAGGGCACGCTGCAGCTGTTTCGCACGCAGAAGCAGTTCGACAGCAGCGCCAGCGACATCGCCGTGCTGCGCGAGAGCGGCGTCGCCTTCGAGCTGCTCGACCGCGCCGGCTGCATCCGCCACGAGCCGGCATTGACGCATGTGCGCGACAAGTTCGTCGGCGGCCTGCTCCTGCCCGGCGACGAGACCGGCGACTGCTTCAAGTTCACGCAGCGGCTCGCCGCACTGGCAGCCGAGCGCGGTGTCGCGTTCCGCTTTGGCACGACGATCCACGGCATCGCGCGCAACGGCGCGATCGTCGACGGCGTCGCCACGGATGGCGGAACGTTGACCGCCGATGCCTACCTGGTCGCACTCGGCAGCTACTCGCCCTTGCTGCTCGGGCCGATCGGAGTGCGCATTCCGGTCTACCCGGTCAAGGGCTACTCGATCACCGTGCCGATCGTCGACGCCGCCGGCGCACCCGAGTCGACGGTGATGGACGAGACGCACAAGGTCGCGGTGACCCGCCTCGGCGACCGCATCCGCGTCGGCGGCACGGCCGAGCTCGCGGGCTACACGCTGAAGCTGCATGAAGCGCGGCGCAAGACCCTCTCGCACGTCGTCAGCGACTTGTTCCCGAAAGGCGGCGACGTGTCGCGGGCCGAATTCTGGTGCGGCCTCCGGCCGATGACGCCCGACGGCACGCCGGTCATCGGCGCGACGCCGATCGCCAATCTCTTTCTCGCCATCGGCCACGGCACGCTCGGCTGGACCATGGCCGCCGGCACCGGACGCGTGCTGGCCGACGTGATCTCGGGCCGTGCCGCGGGCATCGACCTGTCCGGACTGACGATCGCCCGCTACGCCGGCGCGGTGCGCTGAGCGGGTCGACGACGCGCGTCACCGCCACGAGGCCGGCCATGATCGAAGTCCGCTCGCCACTTTCCGCCACAGTCGTCGCCGTCGTTGTCGAAGCGGGGCAGGTCGTTCATGGCGGCACGACGCTGGTCATCGTCGAGTCGATGAAGATGGAGCACGAGGTTCGCGCCGAAAGCGACGGCGCGGTGGCGTCGCTGCGTGTCGGCGCCGGCGACGTCGTGGCAGAAGGCCAGGTGCTGGTCGTGCTCGGGGCCGTCGACGCAGAGCCGCGCACGGCGGCCGGTGCAGCGACGGCCGCTGCGCCGGGCAACGCACCCGCGCTGCGCGACGACCTGCTCGAGCTGCGCACGCGCACCGCCTTCACCGTCGATGCGAATCGCTCCGAGGCGATGGTGCGGCGCCACGGGCTCGGCCTGCGTAGCGCGCGCGAGAACGTCGCCGACCTATGTGACGAGGGCAGCTTCGTCGAATACGGCGCGCTGGCCTACGCCGCCCAGCAGAGTCGTCGCAGCCTCGACGACCTGCTGCGCAACACGCCTGCCGACGGCATGGTCACCGGCATCGGCAGCGTCAATGCGGACGCTTTCGGCGCGGAGCGCTCGCGCGCCGTCGTCATGGCCTACGACGCGACGGTGCTCGCCGGCACGCAGGGCATGCGCAACCACCAGAAGACACCGCATGCTCGGCATCGCCTTCGAGCAGAAGCTTCCGGTCGTGCTGTTCGCCGAAGGCGGCGGCGGGCGGCCCGGCGACGTCGACATGCCCATCGTCGCCGGCCTGCACGTCGCCACCTTCGCGAGCTTTGCCCGGTTGTCCGGGCGCGTCCCGGTGCTGGGCATCGTCGCCGGTCGATGTTTCGCCGGCAACGCCGCCTTGCTCGGCTGCTGCGACACCATCATCGCTACCCGCGACAGCTCGATCGGCATGGGCGGCCCGGCGATGGTCGAAGGCGGCGGCCTGGGCCGCTTTCGCCCCGAGCAGATCGGCCCGAGCGACGTGCAGTCGCGTTCGGGCGTGATCGACGTGCTGGTCGACGACGAAGCCGAAGCCGTGGCGGTCGCGAAGCGCTACCTCTCCATGTTCCAGGGACGCGTCGCCGACTGGCAGGCGGGCGATGCGACGGTCCTGCGCGATCTGCTGCCAGCGAACCGCCTGCGCGTCTACGAGGTCCGCGGCATCGTCGATGCGATCGTCGACCTCGGCTCGATGCTCGAGCTGCGCGCCGGTTTCGGCGCCGGCGTCGTCACGGCGCTGGCGCGCATCGAGGGCCGGCCGGTCGGCGTGCTGGCCAGCAACCCTGCGCACCTCGGCGGCGCGATCGACACCGACGCCGCCGACAAGGCGGCCCGCTTCATGCAGCTTTGCGACGCGCACGGCCTGCCGATCGTCTCGCTCGTCGATACGCCGGGATTCATGGTCGGGCCGGAGATCGAGGCGCGTGGCCAGGTGCGTCACGTCAGCCGGATGTTCGTCGTCGCCGCGCAGCTGCACGTTCCTGTCGTCGCCGTGATTCTGCGCAAGGCCTATGGACTGGGTGCGATGGCGATGGCCGCCGGCGGCATGCATGCGCCGCTCGCCACCGTGTCTTGGCCGAGCGGCGAGTTCGGCGCCATGGGGCTCGAGGGCGCCGTCGAGCTGGGCTTTCGCAAGGAGCTAGACGCGGTCGCGGAGGGTCCGGATCGAGAGGCCTTGCGTGCCCGGCTCGTGGCCGCTCAATACGCCAACGGCAAGGCGATCAACATGGCGGCCACCCTCGAAGTCGATGCGGTCATCGATCCGGCAGCGACACGCAGTTGGCTGGCGCACGCGCTCGCATCCGCCAAGCCGGGCGAGACCGGCGGGCGATTCATCGATCCGTGGTGACGACGCGGCGCCGCCGCAGTCGAAGGGAGCCGAGCGGCGCTCAGCGCAGATCGGTAAAGCTCGTCAACTCGGGCCAGTGGCGGGCCTGCAAGGCCGGATGGGCGGCTTCGTAGCCGATTTCGACGACCTCGATATCGTTCGACGAGGCTTCGGCCGGCAACGACGACTGCACGCCGCTGCGATACCAGCGCTTCACGTCTTCGACCCAGTCCGCATCGTTCGTCATCGCATTCCCTTCGCGCGGATCGACCGCGGTCCGTTTCTCCAGCGCTGCAACTGTCGCCTCGCGATCGATATCTGACTATCGGCCAAACGGGGGGCTCACAGTAGGAGCGAACCTACAGCGCATGCAGCGGGCGCCAATTTAGTCGCGCGACATGACGCCATGAAGACAGCCGGTCACGTCAAGCGTCGGTGCGATCCGACAGTCGGCCCAGTGCTCGGCTCACGCAGCGTCGGGGGAGCCTCGGGCAGTCGGCGCGTCCAGGCGAGGGCATCGTTGAGGCACGGCGAACGGCGTCTCCATCGATGTCCGGACCTCCAGGAGCCCATGAACCAGACCGTCTTCCAGCCTTCGACCTTGACCGCCGGCAGCGCCATGGCCGCCGCCATCGCCGCGCTCGCCCTGACCGCTTGCGGCCCCAACGAGACCACCGACACCGCGGCCGCGGCACCCGCCGCCCAGGTTCAACCGGGCACTGCCGTGCAAGCCGCGCCCGTGCCCGCGCCTGCTGCCCCGACCACGGTGGCCGCCGCGCCGCGCCAGGGCACACCGGTTCCTGCCGTGGCGCCGCCGCCGGCCTACCCGGCACAATCGAGGTACCCGGTCGCACCGGCCCCGAACGCGTATGCGCCCCAGCCCAACTACGTTGCCGATCGTCATGTCGCCGAGTCGGCTGTCGATCGCAGCCGCATCGGCTCGGTCGCCAGCATCGAGCCGATCCGCGAGCGCCCGCAGGGCAGCGGCGCCGGTGCCGTCATCGGCGGCGTGCTCGGTGCGGTCGTCGGCAACCAGTTCGGCCACGGCGCCGGACGCGCCGGCATGACCGGCGTCGGCGCGGTCGGCGGTGCCATCGCCGGCAACAACATCGAGCGCAACCAGCGTGAAGCGATCACCGGCTACCGCGTCGGCATCCGGCTCGACAACGGCACGACGCGCAGCTTCGAGCGCAGCCAGATCGGCGGCCTGCAGGTCGGCGACCGAGTCCGCCTCGACGCGAGCACGTTCCGCCGCGTCTGACATGCGCGAGACCGTCGCGTCGATTCGATGAGCGCCACTCCAGGCGTCATCCGCGTCGGCGTCGGCGGCTGGGTCTTTCCGCCCTGGCGGAGCAACTTCTTTCCGCCCGGACTGGCGCAGAAGAACGAACTCGAGTACGCGAGCAGGCAGCTCACCGCGATCGAGATCAACGCCACCTATCATCGGCTGCAAAAGCCGGCCAGTTTCGCCAAATGGCGCGACGCGACGCCGCCGGGCTTCGTCTTCAGCGTCAAGGGCTCGCAGTACGTCACGAACCGGCGTGTGCTGGGCGAAGCCGGCGAAGCGATCGGTCGATTCATGGCGAGCGGCCTAGCCGAGCTCGACGCCAAGCTGGGGCCGATCGTCTGGCAATTTGCGACGACCAAGGTCTTCGACCCGGTCGATTTCGAGGCCTTCCTGGCCCTCTTGCCGGCCAAGCTCGGCAGCTTGACCTTGCGCCATGCCGTCGAAGTGCGCCACCCGAGCTTCATGACGCCCGAGTTCCTCGCGCTGGTGCGCCGACGCGGCATCGCCACCGTATTTGCCGACTCGGACAAATACCCATCGTTTGCCGACACCAGCGGCAGCTTCGTCTACGCGCGGCTCATGAAAACCGAGCCGCAACACGCAACCGGCTATCCGGCCGACGGCATCTCTTTCTGGGCCAACTGCACCCGGGTCTGGTCGGCGGGCGGCGAGCCCGAGGGCCTGCCGCGCGTCGAGCCCGCCCCGGTTGCGGCCAAGGCAGTCGGTCGCGATGTGTTCGCCTTCTTCATCAGCGGCGCGAAGGAACGCGCTCCAGCCGCCGCCATGGCGATGCTGAGGCAGCTCGCGGGCTGAAACCATCCGCCGCGTGACGCAGCCACGAAAAATGGCCTCGCGGCTGCTGGTGCAGCGCGCGAGGCCCCGGGGCAGCTTCGAATCGCTAGACGCCTCGACCGCGCCCGAACAGGAACGTGGCGATGGCAAGGATGATGAAGACGACGAACAGGATCTTGGCGATACCTGCGGCGCCGGCAGCAATGCCGCCGAAGCCGAACAGCGCCGCGATCAACGCGATCACAAAAAATACGACGGCATAGTGAAGCATGGTGGTGAACTCCTGGGTTGACGCGGCGGCCGCGGGGTCGAAGGTGCGGCTGCTGCGGTGTGCATATCTTCACGGCCGGCCCGAGCGGAGGCGATAGGCTGCACGGCAGGCCGCGTGTCGGGAGTGCGAGGGACGCGCTGTCGGACGGCTCCGACGCCAGACGCGCCGGAGCGCGACGCCGTGCCACACTTGTCGGTCCGGTTTCTGCACGTCATCTGCCTTCATGAGCGCCTCGACGCACGACGCTTCAGCCTTTCCCGCGCCGGGCCCGAACGCCGCACCCGAACGACCGCCGCGCGCTGCCGCGACCATCGTTGTCGTGCGCGACGGCCCGGCCGGGCTCGAGGTGCTGCTCTCGCGCCGCGCCGACGGCACCGACTACACCAGCGGCGCCTGGGTCTTTCCGGGCGGCATCGTCGACGCGCGCGATCGCGAGGCGCATGCCGCCTGCACCGATATCGACGACGCCGCAGCGAGCGCCAGGCTCGGCCTCGACCGTGGCGGGCTCGATTTCTTCGTCGCCGCCATCCGCGAATGCTTCGAAGAGTCGGGGCTGCTGTTCGGCCGCATGCTCGCCGCCGAAGGCGAGGCGCTCGACGGTGCCGCGGCGGCCCGCCTCGCGCCCTGGCGGAAGCTCTTGCACCAGCGCGAGCACGGTATCGCCGAGCTGTGCGCGAAGGAGGGAATCCGCCTCGACGCCGGCGCCCTCGTCTATCTCAGCCACTGGCTGACGCCGCTCGGCCGTGCCAAGCACTACGACACGCGCTTCTTCATCGCCGCCGCGCCGGCATCGCAGGTCGCCCTGTTCGACGGCACCGAGATGGTCGAGCAGCTCTGGATCGCGCCGGCCGAAGCGCTGGCGCGCAGCCGCACCCTGAAGCTGCTGACGCCGACGCAGAAGAGCCTGGACCTGATCTCAGGCTTCGCCGACGTCGCCGCTCTCATGGCTTGGGCCGCGGCGCCGCGCAGCGTTCCCTTGACGATGCCGCGTGTGGCCATCGGCAAGGACGGCCCGCGACCGGTGCTGCCCGACGAGCCGGCCTGGGCCGAGCTCGGCCGCATCGATCCGGCCGGCCACGGCCATGGCTCCTACGACCTGGTGCCCGGCCGTGCGGTGCGGCTCTCGGAGCGGGTGATCCGCGTCACGGCCGGCAACGGCAGCATGATGACCGGACCGGGAACGAACACCTACCTGGTCGGCGGCGGTCCGCGCAACGAGTGGGCGGCGATCGACCCGGGTCCGGCGATCGACGCCCACGTCGAGGCGATCCTGGCCGCCGCGCCCGGGCCGATCACGCGCATCTTCGCGACGCACACCCACAACGATCATTCGCCGGCGACGGTCGCGCTCAAGGCGCGCACCGGCGCGACGGTGCATGGCTTGGCGGCGCGCCATCGCGAGTGGCAGGACGCGAGCTTCGTCCCCGACGTCACGCCCACCGGCGGCGAACGCATCGAGCTGGTGCCCGGAACCACGCTGGCCGCGATCCACACGCCGGGCCATGCCTCGAATCATCTCTGCTATTTGCTCGAGGAAGAAAAGACGCTCTTCACCGGCGACCACGTGATGCAGATGTCGACGGTCGTCATCAATCCGCCCGACGGCGACATGCGGGCCTACATCGAATCGCTGCGCTCTCTGCTCGACCGCGACTTCGACTGGCTCGCCCCGGGCCACGGTTTCCTGATGGCCGAGCCGCGTCGCGCCATGGAAAAAATCATCGCGCACCGGCTCGGGCGCGAGGCGAAGATCGTCGCCGCGCTGCGCGATCTGCAGCCGGCCTCGAGCGAGGCGCTGCTCGACCAGGTCTATGCCGACGTGCCCGCCAAGCTGCACCCGATGGCGATGCGCTCGCTCACCGCGCACCTGTTGAAACTGCGCGACGACGGCGTCGCCACACAGAGCGGGGGCAGTTGGTCGTTGAGTTGAGCCGAGGCGGCCGCCTCGGGCCGGGCGCAATCACCCGGCGTTGCCTATCCTGCCGTCGTCGCCGCCGTCGCCGACGAAGAAGGTTGCGCGGCTCAGCGCTCGAAGCCGAGGCCGAGCGCTGCCAGCGCTTCCAGGTCGGGCGGCGCGAAACCCCAGTCGCGCAAGGCCGCGCCGCCGCCT
Source organism: Burkholderiales bacterium (assembly GCA_025351025.1). Lineage (GTDB taxonomy): Bacteria > Pseudomonadota > Gammaproteobacteria > Burkholderiales > Burkholderiaceae_C > Schlegelella_A. Next base: position 7,779 of record JANXWR010000264.1, read on the forward strand.
GCGCCGCGCTCGGGCGGCGGCCGCCGCGCCGCACCCGGCGTGCGCGCGAAACGCGGCGCTGGGGCAGGCTGGGCGATGCCGTCGAGCTCGATCGACCCGCCGCGCGAAGCGACCTGCGGATGGCGGATCGACTCTGAGAAGGTGAGCACCGGCGCGAAGCAGGCATCCGAGCCGTCGAACACCGCGCACCAGTCGTCGCGCGTGCGCGTCGCGAAGACCGCCGCGAATCGGTCGCGCAGGACCGGCCAGCCGGTGCGATCGAACTGGGCAGGCAGGGACGCGGCGTCGAGCCCGAGCCGCTGCAGCAAGGCGGCGTAGAACCTCGGCTCGATGGCGCCGACCGCCACGTACTTGCCGTCCCGCGTGGCGTAGGTGTCGTACCAGGGCGCGCCGGAGTCGAGGAGGTTGGCGCCTCGCGCCTCGCGCCACTGGCCCGAAGCGAGCATGCCCCAGAACATCGTCGCCAGCACGGCGGCGCCGTCGATCATCGCCGCGTCGACGACCTGGCCGCGACCGCTGCTGCGCGCCTCGATGACGCCGCAGGCAATGCCGAAGGCGAGCAGCATGCCGCCGCCGCCGAAGTCGCCGACCAGGTTGAGCGGCGGCACCGGCGTCTCGCCGGCGCGACCGATGGCATGCAGCACGCCGGAGAGGGCGATGTAGTCGATGTCGTGGCCCGCGCGCGCGGCGAGCGGACCCTCCTGGCCCCAGCCGGTCATGCGGCCATAGACGAGGCGCGGGTTGCGCGCGAGCATGACCTCGGGTCCGAGGCCGAGCCGCTCCATGACGCCGGGGCGAAAACCCTCGACGATGGCGTCGGCCCTATCGGCGAGGCGCAGCGCCGCCTCGGCGCCTTGCGCGCTCTTCAGGTCGAGCGTCACCGAGCGGCGGCCGCGCAGCATCACGTCGTGGCGGCGGGTACGTTCGAAGCCCAGGTCGCTGTCGCCGTGCCGGTCGACGAGCAGCACGTCGGCGCCCATGTCGGCCAGCATCATGGCGCCGAAGGGTGCCGGGCCGATCGCCTCGAACTCGAGGACGCGCAGTCCGGCGAGTGGGCCGGTGGTCGCCGTCATGTCTCGCGACGCGCTACATGCTCCGCCGGTACTGGCCGCCGACCTCGAACAGCGCGTCGGTGATCTGGCCGAGTGAGCAGACGCGGACGGCGTCGATCAGCACCTCGAACACGTTGGCGTTGGCGATGACGGCGCTCTTCAGCCGCTGCAGCATCGCCGGCGATTCGGCGGCGTGGCCGGCCTGAAAGTCCGCGAGGCGCTGCAACTGGCCTTGTTTTTCGGCCTCCGTCGAGCGCTGCAGCTCGATGGGCTTCTCAGCAGCATCGCCGTGCGGATTGCGGAAGGTGTTGACGCCCACGATCGGGTACTCGCCCGAGTGCTTCTGCATCTCGTAGTGCATCGACTCCTCCTGGATCTTGCCGCGCTGGTAGCCGGTCTCCATCGCGCCCAGCACGCCGCCACGCTCGGCGATCTTCTCGAACTCCGAGAGCACGGCTTCTTCCACCAGCTCGGTCAGCTCGTCGA
>JANXWR010000279.1 GCA_025351025.1 Burkholderiales bacterium
CGGTTCGACGAACGACTTGAAGCCCGAGAGCTTGATCGAGTTGAGACGCATGGGTGGCGCCGGGTGGCGATGCTAAGTTATTGATTTAATGGCAGAAAACGCCACCGGAGAGCAAGCCTGGAGCGCGACGATGATAGCATCGCCACCCCGCCCGGACCGGGCCCGCACGCTGCCCATTCCCATGGCCAAGACCCGCCGTCAAGAACCCGCCGGATCGACCCGCGCCACGCCCGCCGTGCCGCCGACAGTGCCGCAGAAGCACCTCGACGTGTTCGCCAATCCGGCGCGAGACCGCGACTACCTGATCGAATTCGAGATCCCGGAATTCACCTGCAACTGCCCGCTCACCGGCCAGCCGGATTACGCGCAGTTCAAGATCGAGATGATCGCCGACCGCCATTGCGTCGAGCTGAAGAGCTTGAAGCTCTATCTGTGGAGCTATCGCAACAAGGGCGCATTCCACGAGCAGGTGACGAACCGGATCCTCGACGACCTGGTAGCCGCGACGAAGCCGCGCTTCGCGCGCATCCGCGCACGCTGGAACGTGCGCGGCGGCATCTACACAAACATCGCCGCGGAATATCGCGCCAAGGGCTGGAAAGCGACGCCGCCGGTCGCCCTCGGCGAGCTGCCGAGGGGCGCCGGCGACCGCGGCTGAGGCTTTTCCAGATCTTGCTAGCCGAGCGCGGCGCTGATCGCCGCCAGGCTCTTCTTCATCGGCCCGACGACCGCCATCGTCTTGACGACCTCGTTGTTGTCGAGGTTGCTCATCAGCTCGTCTTCTTCGACGAACTTGCGGATCGAGGCCAGCGTTCCCTTGGCCTTGGCAGCGAGCTGAGCGCGCTTCGCCGGATCGTTTTCGTTGAGCGCGGCGTCGAGCTCGTCGTCGAGGCCGGTCTTCAGTTTCAGCGTCAAGCCGGCGAGCCTCGTGATCGCTTCCTTCACCTGCGGCGCCTGCGACGTCTCCTTGGCGAAAGCGGCCACGATGGCCCTCGACAGGACGGTGATCTCCTTGATCGCCGCGTCGCGCGTGTTCACCCACTCGAGGCGAGCCGTCGCGAGCTTGGCCACCGACAGGCCGCCGGCGGTGGCCGCCGTCGCGTCACCGAGCATTTTCTCGATCCGGCTGAGCGCCTCGTTGGCCTTGTCGACACTGCCCTGATCTCCTTTCTTGCCGAGCATCTGCGCAAGCGTGGACAAATCGCCGATCGGCTTGGCCGACGCGCCGCCGGCGGCGACCGCGGCGTCGATCTTCGAGCGCAGCGCATTGAACTTGGCCAAGAAGGCCGTACCCGGCGGCACGCCCTTGTCGCCGGTGCTCTCGGCTTCGTCTCCTTCGTCCTCGTCGGCTGGCTCGAGCAGGGCCTCGATCTCGTCGAGGTCGTCGGATGCCTCGTCGGCCTTCTGGCCCTTAATGTGCGACTGAAGGCTGTCGTACAGCGTCTTCAGCTTCGCGTTGCCGCCACTCTTGATCGCGGCGTCGATCGCCGCTTTCATTTCGCTCAGGCGCGACATGACGTCCTTCATATCGACCTTCAGCGCCGCCTCGTCGTCGGCGTCGACGTGCAGGTCGGCGTCCTTCAGTTCGGGAGCGTCGGCCTCGTCGACCTTGCCGTCGGACTTCTTGATGCGAACCTTCGCATTGAGGCCCTTGGTCTGCTCCTTGATGGCTTGCTGGAGCAGCTTCGGGCCGAGCGTCGACAGCTTGTCGGTGACGAAGGTCAAGGCGCCCTTCTCCCAGAGGACAGTGCCCTTGGGGTCCTTGATCATCTTGATCTTGGCCTTGGGCTCGAACTGCGTCTTGAGCTTGGCCAGGGCGCTTTCGGGCTTGGGCCCGAGATAGATACGCACCTTCTTCTCCAGCCGAACGGCGAGGAACTTGACGGGTTGCGGCATGGGCTTGCCGCCGCGCAGCGCCGCAACCATCTTCTTGATCAGCGCGCCGATAGCCTTGGCGTCGGACGCCGCCTTGGGGTTTGCCTTGGCGGGGACCGGCCCCGACTTCGCCGCGTCCTGCAGCTTGGAGCGAGCCGCCGCGAGCGTGGCGTTCAGCTCGACCATGAATTTCGCCGCCGCCTTGGAGGCGGCCGACGCAGCGCCGCTTGCCGCGGTGGCAGCCTTCGCGATGTCGCCCTTCAGGGCCTTGCCGGCCTTGTCGACGGCGCTCTGAAAGTCGTCGGCTGCGCTCTGCGCGTCCTTCGCGGCGCTGACCAGTTTCTTGAAGTCGCCATTGATCGCCCCGTCGAGCTTGGCCACCGCCGCGGCGTTGGCCGGACCCTTCGGTTCGAGAAGGTCGAAGCTGGCGCCGCCGTGCGCGTCGCTCAGGCTCTTCGACGCCTGCGCCAGCTTGGCCAGTTCTTTCTGGACCTTGTCCAGCACGGTCTTGTCCTTGCCCAGTTCCTTCTTGTGCTTCTCCCACACCGCGGTGGACAGCGAATCGGGAAGATCGACCTTGCTCATTGCCAGACCCTTTGTGATGATGAAAACGCCAGCCCTCGGCCGGCGCGCAATGATGAGCAGGCGCCGGGCTATCGTCAAGGCCGCAAGGCGGGGGCGTGTCCCCGGAAGCGCCCGGCCGCGAAACCAATTGTGGGCAAAAGTGCCGGACGCCGACGCGGCCGCGACCGTCCTGCCGCGGTCGCTCCCTACAATATCGATTCCTTCACGGCTTGCATCCGATGACCCAAGACCTGCAGCGATTCATCGATCTGGCGTGGGAAAGCCGCGCATCGCTCGATGCGACGAACAGTCCGGAAATTCGCGCTGCGGTAGACGAGGTCATCACCCGCCTCGACGCCGGCACGCTGCGCGTCGCCGAGCGGCACGGTGTCGGCGAGTGGACCGTCAACCAGTGGGTCAAGAAGGCGGTGCTGCTCAGCTTTCGCCTCAGCGACAACCGGACCATGCGCGCCGGCGACCTGGCCTTCTACGACAAGGTGCCGACCAAGTTCTCCGGCCTCGACGAGGCGGCGATGCGCAATGCCGGCGTTCGCGTCGTGCCGCCGGCGGTGGCGCGGCGCGGCGCGTTCCTGGCGAAGAACGTCGTCATGATGCCGAGCTACGTCAACATCGGCGCCTACGTCGACGAAGGCACGATGGTCGACACCTGGGTCACTGTCGGCTCCTGCGCGCAGATCGGCAAGAACGTGCACCTCTCGGGCGGCGTCGGCATCGGCGGCGTGCTCGAGCCGATGCAGGCCAACCCGACAATCATCGAGGACAACTGCTTCATCGGCGCGCGCTCCGAGATCGTCGAAGGCGTGATCGTCGAGGAGAATTCGGTCGTCTCGATGGGCGTCTACATCAGCCAGAGCACGAAGATCTACGATCGCGCCAGCGGCACGGTCAGTTACGGTCGCATCCCCGCCGGCTCGGTGGTGGTGAGCGGCAACCTGCCTGCCGCCGACGGCAGCCACAGCCTCTATTGCGCGGTCATCGTCAAGCGCGTCGATGCGCAGACGCGGGCCAAGACGAGCATCAACGAACTGCTGCGAAGCTGAACTGAAAAAGGAATCGGTATGAGTAGCGGCAACATGGAGCGCGTGCTTCGATTGATGTCCGAGAAAGGCGCCTCCGACGTCTACCTCTCGGCGAGCTCGCCGATCCTGATCAAGATCAACGGCCAGCTGCTGCAGCTGTCCGACCAGCCGCTGACGCACACCCAGCCGCGCCAGCTGCTCGCCGAGCTGCTCACGCCGAGCCAGCTCGAGGAGCTCGAGGACACCGGCGAGCTCAACGTCGGCGTCGGCCTCTCGGGCGTCGGCAGCTTTCGTCTCTCGGGCTTCAAGCAGCGCGGCACGATCGCTGCGGTGTTTCGCTGCATCCCGTTCGAGATCCCGACGCTCGAAAGCC
>JANXWR010000303.1 GCA_025351025.1 Burkholderiales bacterium
GGCCGAGCGACAGGCCTTCGAGCGACTGCAGCGGCGCTTGGCCGTCGGCGCGGCTCATCGCCTCGGCCTTGTACGACTGGTCGCGCAGCGGAAAGACGCGCATCTGCTGCAGGCCGGGCACGACCAGCACGCTGCCTTCGCGCCACTCGTCGACGCCGCCGGTGATGCGGTTGACGCGAACCCCGACCTCGCCGCGGCCGACGCTCGAGAGCGGCGGATGCTTGGCGACCAACCAGCCGATCGCCGCCACGATGCCGATCGCGACGAGCGGCTTCACCGCCCCGGCGAGCCTATGCAGGCCCAGCGTAGGCACCGCCGGCGCGGCACGAACCGTGTCCTCGTTGGCGGCGCGCGGCCGCCTGGCGAACAGGCGGCGAATCGATTCGACCAGGGCTTTCAGGCTTGGGTGCATGGCAGTGGCTCCTCCGGGATTCGCGGCACGATCGCCGCGATGGAGTCACTGTCGTGCCGCGCTGTGCGGGCGATATGAAGGGTGCAAGAAGCGAATACGAAGGCGAGGAACTGTCGGCTTGAACTCCACCCTTGTCATCCTGGGTTGGCCTCTCAGACGCCCGAACGATCGAACTCCACGTCGCGCAACAGGTCGGCCAGCGTCTTGCCCGGTTCATCGCGAAAGCGTTCGTCGAGCACGTCGACGCCGGCGATGCGGTCGACGCGGAAGTTGCGAAAGCCCTCGCGCGTCTCGCACTACGCGGCCAGCGTCCAGACCTCGCCCCAGTAGACGCAGCCGAGCGGCCGCACGGCGCGCTCGCTCGCAGTTCCCTTCAGGTCGAGATAGCGCATGCGCACCTTGGCGCGCTGTTCGGTCGCCTCACGCAGCACGCGCAGCCGCCTGCGCGTTGCCGCGTCGAGGGCCGCCGGCGGCGCCAGCACGGCAATGCTTTCGGCGGCGGCGCGCGAGGCCACCGGCAACACGGCGAGGATCTTCGACAGCGCCGTCTCGACGTGATCGGCCAGCGCTTCATCGAGCCGCGAGCGGGCCACGCGCACCGCGGCGACCAGGGCTTGTGCTTCTTCTCGGGTGAACATGAGCGGTGGCAGGTCGAAGCCGGAACGCATGCGGTAGCCAACGCCCGCCTCGCCCTCGATCGGCACGCCCTGCGCCACCAGATCCGCCACGTGGCGGTAGACGGTGCGTTCCGAGACCTCGAGACGGGTGGCGAGAAAGCGCGCGGTACTGAGGCGCCGGCCGCGAATCAGCTGGACGAGCTGAAACAGGCGGTCGGCGCGGCGCATTCGTCTCAGGCCGGCGCGTGCAGGCCGACCCGGTTGCCTTCGGTGTCGGCGAAGTGGGCGAAGCAGCCCATGTCGCCGGGCAAGATCACCTTGGGCGTGGCGATGCGGCCGCCGGCCGACTCGACGCGCGCCAGCATCGCGTCGAGCGAGGCGCCGGCATTGAGGTAGACCATCGTTCCGGCATCGGAAGGTTTGGGCGCGTTCGGGCCGGCCATCAGGCAGCCACCGACGCCGGTCTCGGCGTAGCTGAAGACCGCCAGCGTCTGGCCGGCGATCGTCTCGCGGCGCATCGACGTGGCGAGCAGCTTTTCGTAGAAGGCTTGGGCGCGGTTCATGTCGCTGACCGGGATTTCGAACCAGTCGATGGCATTGGGCAGGGTCGCGGTTTCCACGGGAGTCTCGAAGGAAGTTGAAGAGCCCTCATGCTGCGCGACAGCTCCTGACAACGTTCTGTCAGGAGGGTTTGGCTACGGACGACGAGAGATCCTTCGCTTTGCTCAGGATGACAGAGGGTCAGGCCGTGGCCTGCGCGACCGCGTGCTCCCAGCGGTGCATCAGCGCCGCGGCGCGCTCGCGCGAGAGCGTCGGATGGAAGGTGCGTGCGATCTGCCAGTGCGCGGCGAGCTCGTCGGTACCGGCATAGACGCCGCAGCTCAGCCCGGCCAGATAGGCGGCGCCGAGCGCCGTGGTCTCGATCACCTTCGGGCGCAGCACCGGGATGCCGAGCAGGTCGGCCTGGAACTGCATCAGCAGGTCGTTGGCCGAGGCGCCGCCGTCGACGCGCAGCTCGGCCACGGCAATGCCGCCGGCTGCGATCGCGTCCTTGCTCATCGCGTCGAGCAGGGCCGCGCTCTGGAAGGCGATCGACTCGAGCGCGGCGCGGGCGATGTGGGCCATCGTCGAGCCGCGGGTCAGGCCGACGATGGTGCCGCGCGCGTCGGCATTCCAGTACGGCGCGCCCAAGCCGGTGAAGGCCGGCACGAACATGACGCCGCCGTTGTCGGGAACGCTTTCGGCGAGCTTGCCGACCTCGTCGCTGGCGGTGATGGCGCGCAGGCCGTCGCGCAGCCATTGCACGACGGCGCCGCCGATGAAGACGCTGCCTTCGGTGGCGTACTGCGCCGGGCCGGTGCCCTGCGCGGCGCGCGTCGTGATGAGGCCGTGACCCGAGGTCTCGGCGACGGTACCCGTGTTCATGAGCATGAAGCAGCCGGTGCCATAGGTGTTCTTGACCTGACCAGCGCCAAAGCAGGCCTGGCCGAACAGCGCGCTCTGCTGGTCGCCAGCGACGCCGCCGATCGGCATCGACACGCCGAGCAGGTCGGCCCGCGTCTGGCCGTAGACATGGCTCGACGCGTGGACTTCGGGCAGCAGCTCGCGCGGGATCTGCAGTGCGGCGAGCAGCTCGTCGCTCCATGCGCCTGCATGGATGTCGAAGAGCAGCGTGCGCGACGCATTGCTCGCGTCGGTTGCATGGACGGCGCCGCCGGTCAGCTTCCACATCAGCCAGGTGTCGACGGTGCCGAAGGCAAGGTCGCCGCGACCGGCGGCGGCGCGCGCGCCCGACACGTTGTCGAGCAGCCACGCGAGCTTGGTGCCAGAGAAATAGGCGTCGAGAACGAGCCCGGTCCTGCTTCGAAACATGGGCTCGAGGCCGCGCTGCTTCAGCGCCTCGCAGGCCGGCGCGGTGCGCCGGTCCTGCCAGACGATGGCGTTGGCGATCGGCTCGCCGGTGACGCGGTTCCAGACGATCGTCGTCTCGCGCTGGTTGGTGATGCCGATGGCGGCGATGTCGCCGGCGGCGAGGCCCGACTTCGCGATCGCCTCGCGCGCGGTAGCGAGCTGCGTGTCCCAGATCTCGCGCGGGTCGTGCTCGACCCAGCCCGGCTTGGGAAAGATCTGCCGGAACTCGCGCTGCGCCATGGCGACGATCGCGCCTTCGGCACTGAAGACGACGGCGCGCGAGCTCGAGGTGCCCTGGTCGAGGGCGAGCAGATGGGTCTTGGGGTGGGACATGGCTCGGTCTCCGGATGCACCGTCATCCTGAACGAAGTGAAGGATTCGTCGGCAGAGATCCTTCGCCGCGCTCAGGATGACAAACGGGCGATGCAAGAATAGTCGCGATGACCCTGCCCGAGGAAGACCGCGCGAACAACGACTACGACGCCATCGTCGTCGGCGGCGGCGTCAATGGCGCCGGCATCGCTCGCGACCTGGCCGGGCGCGGCGCGCGCGTGCTGCTGTGCGAGAAGGACGACCTCGCCTCGCACACCTCGTCGTCGTCAACCAAGCTGATCCACGGCGGCCTGCGCTACCTCGAGTACCGCGAGTTCTCGCTGGTGAAGAAGGCGCTCGCCGAGCGCGAGGTGCTGCTGAAGAGCGCGCCGCACATCATGTGGCCGCTGCGCTTCGTCATGCCGCACGATCCGTCGATGCGGCCGGTCTGGATGATCCGCGCCGGCCTCTTTCTTTACGACCACCTCGCGCGCCGCGAGGTGCTGCCGCCTTCGCGCACCGTCGACCTGCGCAAGCACGTCGCCGGCGGGCCGCTCGATCCGCGCTTCACCAAGGGCTTCGTCTATTCCGACGGCTGGGTCGACGACGCGCGTCTGGTCGCCCTCTGCGCCCTCGACGCCGCCGAGCGCGGCGCGACCGTGCTGACGCGCACCGCCTGCGTCGACGCCGAGCGCGGCGCCGAGCGCTGGCGCGTCACGTTGCAGTCGGAAGACGGCACGACGCGGCAGGCGACCTCGCGCGCGCTCGTCAACGCCGCTGGGCCGTGGGCGGCGCAGTTCCTGATGGAGCATGCGCACAGCGTCGATCGGGTGCACCTGCGCCTGGTCAAGGGCAGCCACATCGTCGTGCCCAAGCTGTTCGACCACGGCCACGCCTACATCTTCCAGAACCCCGACAACCGCATCATCTTCGCCATCCCCTACGAAGCCCAGTTCACGCTGATCGGCACCACCGACATCGAGCACCACGGCGAGATCGGCGTCGCGCAGGCCTCGGCGGACGAGATCGCCTACCTGTGCGAGCAGGCCAGCCGCTATTTCGCCAAGGCGGTGCGGCCGGAGCATGTCGTCTGGACCTACAGCGGCGTGCGCCCGCTACTCGACGACGAGTCGGGCAACCCGGCGGCCGTGACGCGCGACTACCGGCTCGAGTTCGACACCGGCCGCGGCGATACGGCGCAGGCGCCGCTGCTCTCGGTCTGGGGCGGCAAGATCACGACCTTTCGCAAGCTCGCCGAAGAGGCGGCGGACCGGCTCGCATCGGTGCTGGCGAGGCCCGCGGACGACGACGATGCCGCAGCGCCCGTCTTCGGTCGCCCGTGGACAGCCGGCGCGACGCTGCCCGGCGGCGACCTTCACGCCTCGCTCGGGGACGACGCACCGAACGAGAACCAGGTCGAGGCGAGCTTCGAGCGCTTCGTCGCCGCGCTGTCGCTTCGCCATCCGGCCTTGCCGGCGAAGCTGGTACGACGGCTGGCGCGTGCCTACGGCACGCGCGCGGACAAGCTGCTCGAAGGCGGGCTCGGCGCCGAGGTCGCGCCGCAGGTCTTCGAGGCCGAGCTGACCTACCTGCGCCGGGTCGAGTGGGCGCGTACCGGTGAAGACGTGCTCTGGCGGCGCAGCAAGCTCGGCCTGCACCTGAGCGCCGACGAGCGCGATGCCGTCGCGCAGTGGATGAGGCGACGCCTGTCACCCTGAGCGAAGCGAAGGGTCTCGCGGCGGCTGAGATCCTTCGCTACGCTCAGGATGTCATTGGGCGTGCCGCTAGTGTAGTGATGCATTCTTGAGGGAACTTAAATGAATCCCGCCACACCAATGGTCTACTACGGATCGGTGGGGAGATCGAGAGTGCGAGTTGCCCCGGAGATTGTGTTGTCGGACGATGAGCGCGAGGTGCTCGACG
>JANXWR010000099.1 GCA_025351025.1 Burkholderiales bacterium
TCCCACTCGCCCTGCTGCGCCGCTTGCCAGGCGACGAGGTCGGTGCCGGGCCGGGCGACGAGGGCGAGCGTGTCGAGCCGCGTCAGCACGCCATCGACGTTGCCGTAGCGGTCGCAGGCGCCGAGCTTGCCGGGGCTGATCTGGCAGAGCACCGGGCAGGCCTCGCAGCGCACCTTGTCGGCGGCCATCTTCTCCGGCGCGCGCGAGTGGTCCAGGACGACCGGCTGGCCGTCGGAACGGAGGCCGACACCTCCTTCTCCCGTTCGCGGGAGAGGGTCGCGGTGAGGGTTGACGCCGGCCACCACCCTCACCCCCGCCCTCTCCCGCCCGCGGGAGAGAGAGCGAGCGCAACGATCGCCGCGCGCAGCCGGCTCGGCGTCACCGGCACCTCGCGCATGCGCACGCCGGTGGCGGCATGGATCGCGTTGAGGATCGCCGGCGCGGTGGCGACCAGCGCCGGCTCGCCGACGCCCTTCGCGCCCCACGGGCCGAGCGGCTCGGGGTCCTCGATCAGGTGCACGGTGATCGGTGGCATGTCGCCGACGGTCGGGATCAGGTAGTCGTGCAGGTTGTCGGTGCGGCCGTTGATGTATTCCTCCATCAAGGCCATGCCGATGCCCTGCGCGACGCCGCCGTGCACCTGGCCCTCGACCAAGGTCGGGTTGATGGCACGGCCGACGTCGTGCGCAGCGTGGATGTGCCGCAGCCGCACCGTGCCGAGCTCGATGTCGACCTCCAGCTCGGCCATCTGCGCGGCAAAGCCGTAGGTCGCGTACGGCACGCCCTGACCGTCGGCGTCGAGCGGGATGGTGGGCGGATTGAAGTAGCCGCTCGCGGATGCGAGGTCGCCGTGCGCGTCGACCTTCCACTCGCGTAGATCGGCACAGCGCCGCGCGCCGTTCGCTTCGCCGATGAGGCGAAAGCCTTCGAGCGCGAGTCGGGCCTGCGCGCCTTCTGCCGCGCCGAAGCCGAGCCGATCGAGCAGCTGGGCGCGCAAGGCCTCGCCCGCCGCGCGCGCCGCATTGCCGGAGACGAAAGTCTGCCGCGACGCCGACGACTTGCCGGCGTCGGCGGTGAGGTCGGTGTCGCCCATCACCTGGTGAACGCAGGCCAGCGGCAGGCCGACCGCGTCGGCAAACATCTGCGGCATGACCGTCGCGGTGCCCTGGCCGATCTCCTGCGCGCCGTTGTAGAGGAAGAGATGCGCGCCGAGCCCCGCATCGAGCCGGAGCGCGCCGCGCATCGTCGACGGATTGGCGATCACCGTGTTGCCGATGCCGTACCACATGCAGGCGATGCCGACCCCGCGACGAACACGGCCCGTCATCCTGAGCGAAGCGAAGGATCTCGTCGTCGCCTGAGATCCTTCGCTTCGCTCAGGACGACATTGCGCTTCATTGAATGCGTTTGCCTCGGCAAGCGCGGCCTGCCACGCGGGCCGAAGTGCATCGAGGCAGGCGCGCAAGCCAACGCTCGCTTCGAGCAGTTGCCCGGTCGGCGTGCGGTCACCGGCGCAGAGCGCGTTGGCATGGCGGAACTCGAGCGCATCGATGCCGGCGGCGACCGCGAGTTCGTCAACGAGCAGCTCGCCGAGCAATGCCGCCTGCGGCACGCCGAAGCCGCGAAAGGCGCCGGCGATGCTGTTGTTCGTGAGCACGGCGCGCGTCAGGGCGCGCACGTGCGGCACGCGGTACGGCCCGGTGGCGTGGATCGGCACGCGATTGGCCACCGTCGGACCCCATGACGAATAGGCGCCGGTGTTGAAGTCGCCGCTGAAGTCGAAGGCTGTCAACGCGCCGCTCGCGTCGCACGACGCGGTCGCCGTCATCCGCGCCGGATGACGCTTCGTGCTCGACAGCATCGACTCGGGCCGCTCGTAGACCAGGCGCACCGGTCTTCCCAGCTTCCACGCTGCGACGGCGATCAAGGGTTGCACCGAGAGATCGAGCTTGCCGCCGAAGCCGCCGCCGATCGCCGACGGCACGATGTGCACCCGCTCCGGCGCGACGGCGAGCACGTGCGCCACCTCGTCGCGGTCCATGTAGGGCGTCTGCGTGCAGGCGAAGACGCGGATGCGGCGCGGCGCGCAGGGCGTCTCGGCCGCGACCACTTCCGCGTAGCCCGCCTCGGGCTCGATGTAGGCATGCTCGACGTGGCGCGTCTCGAAGCTCGATGTCGCGCGCCGCGCCGAGCGCAGCGGGTCGCCGAGCGCCGCCCCGACGTCACCCGAGACGACGCGGCCGCGGCAGAGCACGTTGTCGGGATAGCGCGCGTGCATCGCCTCGCCGCGGTCCGCCGCGGCGAGTGCTGCATCGATGCTCTCGTGCGCGGCGTGCACGGTGAAGCGCACCGGCATCTCGCCCTCGGGCACGGCCAGCACCGCCTCGGCATCGCCGACGATGGCAAGCACCGCCTCGCCGCGAAAGCGCGCCACGCCGTCGGCGAGCACCGGCTGGTCGCGCAGATCGGCAAAGATCGCAAAAGCGTTGTTCGGCACGTCGGCGGCGGTGATCACGTCGACGATGCCCGGCCAGCGACGGCGAAACGCGTCGAAGTCGCCGAGCTCGAACGACGCATGCGCATGCGGCGATCGCACGACCCGCATCGCCAGCACCGACTCGCGCGCGGCCGGCCACTGGTCGGCGCCAAAGCGCTCGTCGCCGCGCACCTTGGCGGGTGCATCGAGGCGGGCCACGCGGCTGCCGACCGCATCGCCTGTTTTCGCGACCGGGGCATCGCTCACATCGCCGGCTGCGACCGCCAGCACCGCCTCGACGATCTTGGTGTAGCCGGTGCAACGGCAGAGCACGCCTGCCAGCGCGTCGCGCACTTCGGTCTCGCTCGGGCTCGGGTTGACGCGCAGCAGCGACTCGGCACTCATCAGCATGCCCGGCGTGCAGATGCCGCATTGCGCCGCGCCGTGCGCGACGAAGGCGCGCTGCAGCAGCGAAAGCACGCCATCGGCGTCGGCCAGGCCCTCGACCGTGGTCACCGCGCGACCTTCGCATTGGCCGACGGCGACGATGCAGGCGCAGATCTGGGCGCCGTCGACGAGCACGGTGCAGGCGCCGCAGTCGCCCGCATGGCAGCCGATCTTGGTGCCGAACAGGCCGAGCTCGTCGCGCAACGCATCCGAGAGGCGTCGCGACGGATCGCCGACAAGCTCGCGCTCGCTGGCATTGACGCGCAGGCGCACGATCTGCCGCGCCGCCAGGTCGCGCGCCGTCATGGCGCCACCGCCGCGAGGGCGCGGCGCAGCAGGGTGAGCGTAGCGTCGCCGCGGAACCCGGCGCTGCCGCGGACGTCGTCGATCGGCGTGAGCAGTGCCAGGTCGGCGGCTTCGACGCAGTCGGCGAGCTGCGCCACCTCGCGTCCGATCAGTCGCGCTTCGAGCGACCCCAGGCGCATTGCCACCGCCGAGCAGCTCCCGACCGCCACGCCGGCGCTCGTGACGCGATCCGCGTCGTCGAGGTCGACGACGACCGCGACCATGGCGATCGAGATGACAAGGTAGCGCCGACCACCGAGCTTGGAAAACACCGACCTCGCCCGCGCGCTGCGCGAAGGAATGTGCAGCGCCGTCACCAGCTCGTCCTCGCGGCGTGCCGTGCGGCGGCTGCCGAGCACGAAGTCGGCGAGCGGCAGGCGCCGCGACCCGAGCAGGCTGTGCAGCTCGACCTCGGCACCGAGCGCGAGCAGCACCGGCATGCCGTCGGCGGCCGGCGACGCATTGCAGACGTTGCCGGCGATCGTGCCGGCGTTCTGGATCTGCACGCCGCCGACTTCGCGGGCAGCCGCCTTCAAGGCGTCGAAGAGCGGCGGCAGGTCGGCGCGAATGAGGTCGGTCCAGGTCGTCGTCGCGCCGATCGCCCAGCCGGCGTCGCTCTCCCGGATGCCACGCAGCCCGTCGACGCGCGACAGGTCGAGCAGGGGCCGGGTCACCGGCCGGCCGACATGCGCCGGGTACAGGTCGGTTCCACCGGCGAGCAGCGCCCAGTCGCCGGCCGCGAGCAGGCTCGCGGCTTCGGCCATCGACCGGGGTCGCTCGAAACGGGTCATCGCGCCGCCTCCCTGGGGCCATGAAGGCCATCCTTCATTGCGGGGACAATCTAGCATGCGCCCTATCAGCGCGAACGACGATCGCGGTGCGCCGCCGTCCGGTCCCGATCACGAGGTTTCCCATCGCATGGCGGCTTTCGACTCCCAGAAGGTTCTCTCGGTCCATCACTGGAACGAATCGCTCTTCACGTTCACCTGCACGCGCGGTGCCAGCCTGCGCTTCGAGAGCGGCCACTTCGTCATGGTCGGCATCATGGTCGACGGCAAGCCGCTGATGCGCGCCTACTCGATCGCCAGCGCCCACTACGAGGAGCACCTCGAGTTCTTCAGCATCAAGGTGCAGGACGGGCCGCTCACCTCACGCCTGCAGCACCTACGCGTC
>JANXWR010000320.1 GCA_025351025.1 Burkholderiales bacterium
CCGCCTTCTTGGCCGGAGCCTTCTTGGCGGGCGCCGCCTTTTTCGCCGGAGCTTTCTTCGCCGCTTTCTTCGCAGTTGCCATGTTGATTCTCTCCATCAATAGATTGGTTGATGTGCTCGGAGTGGGCGAAAGCCGCGTGGGCTTTCATTTCTCCTGCTTCCGCGCGGAGCGAATAGTACTGCGTGTATAGAGGAAGGAGAAGCTGTTTTCACTCGAAGAACACGCATTCTTCATAGGGAGAGATGCGATTTGTCGCTGCCGCGCGTCACCCGCTCACGTAATGTCGCCTCGATTGACCTCTCTCTTCGCGTTCTCGGGCATCACCGCGCACCGCTTTTCGCGACGCCGAAACGCGCGCGCGACGACAGCGATGCGCTCCGCCGCATCAGACGTCGGCCCAGAGCAGGCGCCGCTGCTCGTCGCTGCTTGACGCGTCCCGCGCTGGTCCTCGGGTAAGCACAAGGTCGCCGGCAGCGAGCTCGTCGGGCTCGGCAAGAAAGAGGGTGCAGCTGATGTCGTTGCGAAGGCGCTCACCGTGGCTGCCGGGGATGAAGCGAACGGCGTTGTCGATATGGTCGCCGAACGCGTTGGTCTGGCCGGCATAGCGATCGAACATCGGCGGCAGCACGCGCTTGGGCAGGGCCGCGGAGAAAAACACCGGGCTGCGGTTGAGCGCCGTCATGACGATCTGCTGCACAAGGCGGGTCTTGGCGCTGCCGAGCGGCACCTGCTCGGACCTGGCCGACCTGAAGCAGCATCGACAAAGGATATCGCGCGCTGCCGTTTTGGCTATGCTTCGCCCATGAAGATCGTCATCCGCTGGTTCCTGCTCGCTGCCGCGCTGCTGCTCGTAGCGCAGCTCTATTCCGGCGTCGTCGTCACCAGCTTCGCCTCGGCGCTGATCGCGGCCTTCGTGCTCGGCCTGTTCAACACCTTGCTGCGACCGATCCTGGTGTTGCTTACGCTGCCGGTGACCGTGCTCACGCTCGGCGTGTTCCTGTTCGTCATCAACGCGCTGATGTTCTACTTTGCGGCATCGGTGCTGCAGGGCTTCAACGTCACCGGCTTCGGGGCGGCGTTGATCGGCTCGGTGCTGTACAGCCTGTGCGGCCTCGTCATCGACGCGGCGATGGAGCGGATCTTCGCCAAGTAAGGCGGCAATGCCCGCCGGGCCGCCCCACGGGCATTGCTGTCCCCGCGGGGGGCAGCGACCGAAGTGAGACGCCCTCGAGCGCTATTTCACGCCGGCGCCGCGCACCTCGAAACTGACGCTCTGCAGCGCTTGGTTGTCGCGACCGAGCAGCGTCAATCGATGCCGGCCGGGCCAGGGCGCCCAGCGCCAGCGCTCCGACGTGCCGAGCGGCCTGCCGTCGAGCACCCACTGGCCGCGCTCGCCTTCGAAGGTGATGCGCTGCGCCGCCGGCGGCATGTCGGGGTCGATGGCGAAGACGCTGCCGTCGCGCGGGCTGGTGATGCCGAAGCGGCGCGCGCCGTCGACCTCGGCCGTCGCGCGCTGCACGGCGCGCTCGCTGCCGAGAAGAAAGACTTCCTCGCGCGCCGGCTCCTTGCCGGAATCGAAGGCGACGCGCTGCCTGACGACGCCTGCCGGCGTTGACGGCATCTTCGACGGCGCGCCCGCATGCAAAGCGCTGGCGATCGCGTGCCACACCGGCGCCGCACCGCTGATGCCGCTGACGCTGTGCATCGCCTCGCCGCTGGCGTTGCCGATCCAGACGCCGATCGTGTCGCGGTCGGTGTAGCCGACGCACCAGTTGTCGCGCATATCCTTGCTCGTGCCGGTCTTCACCGCCGCGAAGCCACGTGTCGCCAGCGCGCTGGCCAGGCCGAAGGTGCGGGCGCGCGCGTTGTTGTCGGCAAGGATGTCGGTGACGAGGTAGACCGCCGCCGGGTCGGCGACGCGCACCGGCTTCGGCCCGGGGCCGCCGCGCAACGACACGGGCGTGTAGACACCGCCGTTGGCGAAGCTGCGGTAGGCGTTCGTCAGCGCCAGCAAGGAGACGTCGGCACTGCCGAGCGCCAGCGAGGCGCCGTACCAGCCGGCGCTTTCGGGCAAGGCGAAGCCCAGCGCGCGCAGGCGCTCGAACAACGCGTCGGGCCCGAGCATCGCGGCGACGCGCACGGCCGGCACATTGAGACTCGCACCGAGTGCCGTGCGGGCGCTGACGAAGCCCTTCCATTCGCGGTCGTAGTTCTGCGGCAGGTAGAGGCCGCCGGCGGTGGCGATCTGCGCCGGCGAGTCGTCGATCAGCGTTGCCGGCGTGACGAGACGCTTCTCGAAGGCAAGCTCGTAGACGAAGGGCTTCAGCGTCGAGCCGGGCTGGCGCCGCGCCAGCACGCCATCGACCTCGGCGGCCGACGACGAGCGCGCATTCGAGCCGACCCAGGCACGCACCTCGCCCGAGACGTTGTCGAGCACGACGACGGCGCCGTCCTCGACGTTGCGGCCGGTCAGCTCGGCAAGATGGCGGCGCAGCACCTCGCCGGCGAGACGCTGCAGCGCGGCGTCGAGCGTCGTCGCCTGGCGCGAAGGTCCGAGTGGATCGACGACTTGCCGCGCGAAGTGCGGCGCCAGTTGCTCGCCGAGCGGCATGCCGCCGCGACGCGCCAGCGCCGTCTCGGTAAGACCGACGACCCCTGTGCAGCCGAGGCCCTGCAGGCGCAACACGCCGCAGGCGCGCTCGGCGACCGCAGTGGGCGCGGCATTCGGACTGCGCACCAGCGCCGCCGCGAGCGCCGCCTCCTGCGCATCGAGGCCGCTCGCGTGCTTGGCGAAGAGCGTCTGCGCGAGCGCGTCGATGCCGACGATCTCGCCGCGAAACGGCACCGAGTTGAGGTAGGCCTCGAGCACCTCGCTCTTCTTCCACGCTGCGTCGAGCCGGGCCGCCGTCACCGCCTGGCCGAGCTTTTGCGCGATGCTGCGGCCACCGGCGGGGCGCACCAGGCCGTCGTCGATCAGGCCGGCGAGCTGCATCGTCCAGGTCGAGGCGCCGCGAGTGCGCGTGTTGAAGAGATTGGCCCAGGCGCTCTTCGCAGCCGCGCTCCAGTCGATGCCGCTGTGCTCCCAAAAGCGCCGGTCCTCGCTCAGCACGATGGCGTTGAGCAGTGCCGGCGACATCTCGGCGATAGGCACCCAGGCGAGGCGCCGCACCGACTTGTCGACGCGCACGGTCTGGATCGGCACGCCCTGGCGGTCGAGCAGCGTGATGTCGGACGGGCGATGCGCTGCTTTTACTTCCGCGAAGCTCGGCAGCGC
>JANXWR010000356.1 GCA_025351025.1 Burkholderiales bacterium
GACCGGCGGCCGGTAGCGTTGCAGCCGGCCGATCGAGGGCAGGAAGCCGCGCAGCGGGTCCTCGGCGTAGATGCGGGTCTCGAGCGCCCAGCCGGTGAGGGTCACATCCTCCTGGCGCAGCGCGAGCTTCTCGCCGGCGGCGATGCGGATCATCAGCTCGACGAGGTCGAGGCCGGTGACCCATTCGGTCACCGGATGCTCGACCTGCACCCGCGTGTTCATCTCGATGAAGTAGAACTCGCCGTTCTCGTACAGAAACTCGAACGTACCGGCGCCGCGGTAGCCGATCTTCTTGCACGCCGCCGCGCAGCGTTCGCCAATGCGCTCGATCACGCGGCGCGGGATGCCCGGCGCCGGCGCTTCTTCAAGAACCTTCTGGTGGCGGCGCTGCATCGAGCAGTCGCGCTCGCCCAGCCACACCGCATTCTTGTGCTCGTCGGCCAACACCTGAATCTCGATGTGGCGCGGGTTCTCGAGAAACTTCTCCATGTACACGGCCGGGTTGCCGAACGCTGCACCAGCCTCGGCTCGCGTGGTCTGCACCGCATGGATCAGCGCCGCTTCGGTGTGCACCACCCGCATGCCACGGCCGCCGCCGCCGCCCGATGCCTTGATGATGACCGGGTAGCCGACCGCACGCCCGGCCTTGATGATTTCCTTCGGGTCGTCCGGCAATGCACCTTCGGAGCCCGGCACGCAAGGCACGCCCGACTTGATCATCGCCTGCTTGGCCGACACCTTGTCGCCCATCATGCGGATCGACTCGGGCGTGGGGCCGATGAAGGTGAAGCCGCTCTTCTCCACGCGCTCGGCGAAGTCGGCGTTCTCCGACAGGAAGCCGTAGCCCGGATGGATCGCCTCCGCGTCCGTCACCTCCGCGGTCGAGATGATCGCCGGCATGTTCAGGTAGCTCAGCGCCGAACTCGCCGGGCCGATGCACACCGCCTCGTCGGCCAGCTTGACGTACTTCGCGTCCCGGTCGGCCTCGGAGTAGACGACGACCGACTTGACGCCCAGCTCACGGCAGGCGCGCTGCACCCGCAAGGCGATCTCGCCGCGGTTCGCTATCAGGATCTTCTTGAACATGGGCCGCCTTATCCGATCACGAACAGGGGCTGCCCGAACTCCACGGCCTGACCGTTCTCGCACAGGATGCGCGTGACCGTGCCGGTCTTGTCGGCCTCGATCTCGTTCATGATCTTCATCGCCTCGATGATGCAGATCGGGTCGCCTTCCTTGATCGTGTCGCCGACCTCGGCGAACGCCTTCGAGCCCGGGTTCGCGGCGCGGTAGAAGGTGCCGACCATCGGCGACTTGACGACGTGGCCGGTCTCGACCGGCGCCGCGGCCGGCTCCGGCATGGCGGCTGCGGCGGTGCCCGCCGCGCCCGGTGCCGCGGCCGCCACCGGCATCGGTGCGTAGTGGATTGGCGCCGCGGCAGCGGGATCGGCCTTGACGATGCGCACCTTGCCGTCGGCTTCGGTGATCTCCAGCTCCGTGATGTTCGATTCGGAGACGAGGTCGATGAGGGTCTTCAGTTTTCGAAGGTCCATGGTGTGTTCTAGTCCTGTCGGTGTGACGCCGCGGGCGAGCCGCACGAGCGATCAGAAAGCGTAAAGCACCTGCGGGCGCCGATTCTGCGTCGATCTTGCCGCGCCGTGTCGCGAACTGTTCAAGACAATGGCCCGTCGAGGGCCGCGAAGTTATCGGTTTGCCGCATCTCGCCGCCGAACAGGGCAGCGCGATTGCAACAACAAAGGCGACCACTTTACGCGACTTGAACGAACTTGCGGGCTGTTGACAAGAATCAAATCCGTATCGCCGAAATCCCGGGATCGATGATGCGGCGCGCAGGGCTCTCAGCCGATTTCGGCGACCCATTGCTGCAGGTTCGGCGGCTCGATCACCCCCAGCTTGTGCTGCACGAGCGCACCACCGCGATCGAACACGGCGGTGAACGGCAATGCGCCGGTGTTGTTGCCCAGCAGTCGCGCCAGCTCGATGCCGCTCGCGCCGGCCAGCCCGATCGGGTACGAGACCGGGCGCTTGGCGAGGAACTCCTGCACCGGGGCCAGATTGTCCACGGCCAGCCCGGCGACGCGCCAGCCGGCCGAGGCCTGGTCGCGATGGAAGCGGTCCAGCAGCGGCAGCTCGGACACGCAGGGCGGGCACCAGGTGGCCCAGAAGTTCAGCAGCAGCGGCCGGCCGCGCAACGCACTCATGTCGAGCCGGCCGCCGCCGGGCCGGTCGAAGTGCATCGTCCAGAGCGCTGCGCCGGCCGCGGCCTGGCTCGGTCGGGTTCGGTGCCAGGCCACGCCCGCCCCGGCCACGGCCGCGGCCGCGGCGACACCACCGAACAGCACGCCGCGCCGTTTCATGCGCTCGCGACCAGCTTGCGCAGCGCGGCCAGGTCGC
>JANXWR010000361.1 GCA_025351025.1 Burkholderiales bacterium
CCTTCGCGCCCTTGCCGGTGACGCGCAGCGCGCCTTCGACGAAGCTGACGTTGACCGTCTTCAGCCCGACCAGCTCGCTGACGCGCAGGCCGAGCTGATGTATG
Source organism: Burkholderiales bacterium (assembly GCA_025351025.1). Lineage (GTDB taxonomy): Bacteria > Pseudomonadota > Gammaproteobacteria > Burkholderiales > Burkholderiaceae_C > Schlegelella_A. The sequence continues at coordinate 105 of JANXWR010000361.1, forward strand.
CGAGCGGCCTGCGGGTCAGCGAGCTGGTCGGGCTGAAGACGGTCGACGTCAGCTTCGTCGACGGCGCACTGCGCGTCACCGGCAAGGGCGCGAAGGAGCGCCTGGTGCCATTCGGCGAAGAAGCGCATGCCTGGATGGAGCGCTATCTCGGCGAGGCGCGTGCCGCCATCCTCGGCGGCCAGGCCAGCGACGCCCTCTTCGTCACGGCGCGCGGCGGCCCGATGACGCGGCAGATGTTCTGGAAGCTCGCCAAGACGCATGCGCTGGCCGCCGCCATCGCCGTGCCGATCTCGCCGCATACGCTGCGGCATGCATTCGCCACGCACCTGCTCAACCACGGCGCCGACCTACGCGCGGTGCAGATGCTGCTCGGCCACGCCGACATCTCGACGACGACGATCTACACCCACGTCGCGCGCGAGCGGCTGAAGGCGCTGCATGGGATGCATCACCCACGCGGCTGAGGCGACGCGCGACCGCGGTCCGCACCCTTGCGGGCGCTGACGATCCGGCAAAGAATCCGGGCGTCTCGCCGAATCGGCGCGTCATGGGAGGATTGCATGCGAAGAATTGGAGTGCTTGCCGGCTCGGTCGTCGCTGTTTGTGCGCTGGTTGTTTGCCCGGCAGTGGCGCAGCAGGGCGTGTTCTCGCCGGCGAAGCTGCCGGGATCCATCGACAAGACCGCCGAGCCTTCCGGCTACATGCTGGTGATTCCAGAGCCGCAGATCTTCAATGGCGTCGATCTGACCCCCACGCAGCGTGCCGCCTTGTCGACCAACCTGCGCAAGGCGAACTTCGAGATCGCGGCGCAGAAAGTGCTCAAGCCCGAGGAGATCGCGTCCCGGCACCTCAGCACGGGGCAGATGTTGAAGACGATGCAGAACTTCAATCCCCCGCCGGGCAGCATCGGCGCTGGCGACGGTTGCTCGCTTCCGGACTACAGCGACGCGCAGCTCGCTGCATTTCGCACGCTCCTCGTTCGGCAATTGCAAGCACAGTCCGGCGACGTCGAAGGCTTCCAGAAGAATGAGCCGACCACGTGCAGGCGGACGCGGATGATCTACTACATGACGTCCGCCACGCTGGTTGCCAGATGAGCCACGTCCTGGCCTCGTGCTTCGGGCGCGTGCTCGTGGCCCTCTGGATCCTCGCCACGGCGTCGACGCTGCATGCGCAACCCGCATCGAAGGCGACTACGCGTCCGACCCCGGCCAACGTTCCGACGGTGTCGGTTTTCGCGGCGGTGGCAGCGGAGGCGCAAGCCAGCGCTTCCGACGCGAATCCCAGGCCGGCCGTCTCTTCGGCCTTGGTGGAGGCGGACGCGAAGGACCTCGCGGAATACATCAAGTGGCAGCGTCAATTTGCCCGCGAGAGCTGGAACTGGCATCTCTCGTCGACGAAGATGCTGATGTACGTCGTGCTCGCAATCGTCACCTTCGGCCTCTTCATCACCTACCTGCAGTTCACGCGCGACGATCCGCGCAACCGTAAGCGGCGGCGGGCCGGACCGGTGAACCCGACGGGTGCTGCCGGCTCGGCGGAACCCCTGCAAGAAGAAGCCGAAGCCCCGGCGTCGAAGTTCAAGTTCGGCATTGACGGCTTCGAGATGAGCTCGCAGATCATTGGCCTGCTCGTGCTCGGCTTCTCCCTCGCGTTCTTCTACCTCTACGTCAAGGTCGTCTATCCGATGCAGGAGGTCGACCTGCAGGCGCAAGCCCACGGCGCCGCGCACAGTGCCCCCGACTCCGCGACGGGGAAGTGAGCGACTCGGGCTTCGGCGCCCTCGACGACGCCAGCCTTCCGCAGCTGGATCAGGTCGAGGAACAGCTCTTCGTTGGTGACCGCCGTGTGCGCCCGGCGGTCGCGCAGCAGCGGCGGGCGCGCGTGCTCAGCCACCGACCAGGGCGGCGAAGCGCG
>JANXWR010000376.1 GCA_025351025.1 Burkholderiales bacterium
CTGCACCCGCGCCCAGCCCGTCGGTCCCGAGCCGAAGCGTTGCCAGGCGATGTCGGAAAGCTGGTCGGTCTCGCAATAGCGGCTCCCGAGCAGGAAGACCAGGGTGTCCTCGGGCAGCTGCTCGACCGGCGTCTGCACCGCGCTGGGCACGACGACATCGGGCAGGCCGCTGTCGTTGACGATGGCGTCGGTGCGCAGGACGATGCGGCCGCGCGGCGCGATGATGCGGCTGCACCAGTTGCCGAACAGGTCGTGGTAGGCGCCGATCGGCACCGGCGGATCGGTGACGAGCAGGTCGGGCTGCACTAGGTCAGAGGCCCGCGAATAGTGGATGTTCAGGACCAGCAGCATCGGCGTCGGCTGCGGGCAGCGGTATGCCATTTCGAAACCGACCCGGATTTGCATGCTCGCCTTTGGTTGCGCCGCCATTGCCAGCAAGGGGCGTGCCGCCGGCCAAGTATGCCCCGAACGACGGCACTTCAGGGGCGCGGCCACAATGCCCGGCCGATGACATCTGCTCCCGAATCGAGCGACACGCGCGTCGCCACGCTGGCCAACGGCGTGCGCGTCGTCGCCATCACTCTGCCGCACCTCGAAAGCGCGAGCGTCAGCGTGTTCGTGCACGCCGGCAGCGGCCACGAGGCGCGGCGCCAGAGCGGCATCAGCCACTTCGTCGAGCACATGGCGTTCAAGGGCACGACGACGCGCAGCTGCCAGCAGATCAACCTCGACGCCGAGCAGCTCGGCGCCGACGTCAATGCGCACACCGACAAGGATCACACCGCCTTTCACATGCGCGGCATGGCGCGCGACGCCAGCGCCTTCGTGCGCATGCTGGGCGACATCGTGCAGAACGGCACCTTCCCCGAGGCCGAGCTCGAGCGCGAACGCCAGGTGCTGGTGCAGGAATACGCGGAGGACGAGGAAGACCCGCTCTCGACCGCCTTCAAGCTGTTCGACAAGCTCTGCTTCGGCAGCCATCCGCTGGCGTTGCCGGTGATCGGCCTCCGCGGCAACATCGGCCGCATCGCGCGCGACGACCTGCTCGCCTGGACCCGGACCCGCTACGTCGGCGCGAACATCGTCGTCGGCGCCGCCGGCAGGGTCGACGCCGAGCGCATCGTTGCCGCGGTGCAGGACGCGTTCGGCGCGTTGCGCGCGGGCGATGCGGCCGTTGTGCCGGCGCCGGCGCACATCGGCGGCACCGGCTCGCGCGCCGTCGCCGGGCTGGGCCAGACGCACCTCGTCTACGGCCTGTCGATCCCGGCGCTGGCCGACGAGTCGCATCACGCCTATGCCGTGGCCGCGGCGCTGTTCGGCGAAGGCATGAGCTCGCCGCTCCTCGACGAGATCCGCGAGCGGCGCGGCCTGGCTTACCACGTCTCGTGCTCGGCCGACGTCACCGAGCTGGCCGGCCAGTTCGTCATCGAGGCCTCGACCGCGCCCGAGCACGCCGAGGAGTTCCTGGTCGAGATGAAGCGCCTGCTCGAAGCGCAGGCCGGCCACGTCGATGCCGTGGCGCTCGAGCGCGCGCGCAACCTGATCGCGGTGCGGCGCCTGCGCGCCTGGGAGAACGCGTCGCGCCGGGTCGAGGACGCGGCGCTCGATTTGCTCGCGCTCGGCCGGGTCCGCTCGCGCGCCGAGATCGCGGCGCGCATCGAGTCGGTCAGTGCCGCCGACGTGCGCGAGGCCTTCGCGCGCATGCTCGCGACGCGGCCGGCGGTGGCGATCGCCGGACGCCTGAAGAAAGGCGTTCCGGAGCGCGCGCGAGAGCTGTTCGCCGTGCGCTGACGAGAAAGTCTTCGGAGCGCGCGCTGCGCTCAGCGCGCGAGCGGCGGCAGCGTGCGCAGGTAGGCGACCATGGCGTCGAGATCCTCATCGTGGATGCCGGCATACCAGGCGAAGGGCATCGGCTCCTGCAGGCGGCGCCCGTCGCGGCCGACGCCTTGGCCGATGGCGCGCTTGATCTCTGCATCGCTCCAGGCGCCCAGCCCGCGCTCCGGATGCCCGGTGAGGTTGCGCGACACCGCACCGGTCCAGCTCGCGGGCAGGCCCTTGACGAACGAGGGCAGGAAGGGCCGGCCACCGGCGCCAAGCGCGGTCTCGAACTGCAATGCGCCCTCTTCGACCGGTGTATGGCATTCGAGGCAGTGGCCAATCGTCGCAAGGTAGGCGCCCCGCCGGACCTTGCTTTGCATGTCGGCCTCGCTGAAGCCCCGATCGGCCAATGCAAAGGCCTCGCGCCGGACCGGGCCGCGATAGACCGGCGCGGCAACGGCGTTGCGCACCGGCGGCACCGAGCGCAGGTAGACGACGATCGCGTCGAGGTCGCCGGGCAGGAGCGCCTTGAAGAAGTTGGCGGCCATCGGCAAGGCCAGCGGCTTGCCGGCGAGCGGGCCGCGGTCGGGGCGCTCGCCATGCGTGATGGCGCGCTTGATCTCGGCGTCGGTCCATGCGCCGATGCCGGTGTCCTTGTCCGGCGTGATGTTCGCGGCCAGGCCGGCGTAGGGCGGGATGTCGAAGCCGATGCCGCCGCCCGACAGCCTTGTCGGGAACGGCCTTGCCCGTCGCGTCCTTCGGCGTATGGCAGTTGCCGCAGGCCATGACAGTGGTGACGAGGTAGCGGCCGCGCTCGAGCGGCGTGCCCTGCGCGAAGGCCGAGGCCGAGCCTGCGGCGAGCAGGGCCGCCGCGGTCAGTGCGCGAAGCGGTGCGATCAGGGTATTCATATCGCGCATAGGTGTTTGTGTCATCGGTGTTGCCGGCGAGTGATGGCGGCCATGGCAGGGATCATCCGAAGCTCGCGCCTCCCTTCAAAGGGTACAAACGCCATTGCACATTCATACAAACGACGAACCCCGGAGGAGACATGACATCACTCGCAGCCATCGTCGGCCGTGCCCTGAGCGTCGCGGCGCTGAGCACGGGCACCGCCCACGCCGCCGACATCATCGTCTCGGCCCAGGACGGCAAGTTCGTTCGCGTCGACGGCGTCGCCACCTTTCCCGAGCCGGCGCCGAAGGACAGTCTGGTCGTGCTCGACGCGACGCGATTTCCGCCGGTCGTGAAGGCGACGGTCGACGTCGGCCTGGAGCACACGGTGCAAGGGCCGCCGCAGGCGGTCGCCGTCACGCCCGACGGCAAGCTGGCCATCGTCGCCGCGCCGACCCGCTACGACTACGCGAACAAGAAGGAGCTGTTCGACAACTTCCTGCAGATCGTCGACCTCGATGCGTCGCCGCCGGCAGTGATCGCCAAGGTCGACGTCGGCGGCCATCCGAACGGCCTGTCGATCAATCGCGAGGGCACGCTGCTGCTCGCCGCCGCGCACGACGGCACGGTCAAGGTGCTGACGATCGAAGGCAAGAACGTCAAGCTCGTCGGCCAGGTCAAGGTGGGCGAGAAGCGCATGTCGGGCGTCTCGTTCACGCACGACGGCAAGTCGGCGATCGTCGCGCTGCGCGACGAAAACGGCGCGGCGGTGCTGAGCGTCGAAGGCACGACCGTGACGCTGACCAAGGAGCGCATCTCGACCGGCGTCAATCCCTACGCGATCGACATCTCGAGCGACGGCCGCTGGGCCGTGATCGGCAACACCGGCACCGGCAGAATCGTCGACGACGCCGACGTCGTGACGCTGGTCGACGTGAGCAAGCGGCCGTTCCGCGCGGTGCAGCAGATCTCGGTCTCGGCCACGCCCGAAGGCGTCGCCATCTCGCCCGACGGACGCTGGATCGCCGTCTCGTCGATGGCCGGCTCCAATCTGCTCGTCAGCGACCCTGGGCGGCACAAGCTGGGCACGGTGTCGCTGTTCGCAATCCAGGACGGCGGGGCAGTCAAGGTCAGCGAGCTGCCCGGCGGTGAGGCCGCGCAAGGCCTCGTCTTCACGCAGGACAGCAAGACCATCATCGTCCAGTTCGACGTCGAACGATCGCTCGCGCTCTATGCGGTCCGCGACGACAAGCTCGTCGATACCGGCGAGCGCATCAAGCTCGCGGCAGGGCCGGTCTCGATCCGCTCGATGCCGCGCTAGCCGATCCGATGAGCCCGGTGGCGACGCCTTTCCAGCTGCAGGTCGCCGACGCCGCGATCGACGACCTGCGCGAGCGTCTCGCGCGCACCCGCTTCCCCGACCAGGCGCCCGGCGCGCCCTGGGCCTTCGGCACCGACGTCGGCTATCTCGCCGGCCTGGTCGCGCACTGGCGCGAGGGCTTCGACTGGCGTGCGCAGGAAGCGAAGCTCAACGCGTTTGCGCAATGGATGGTGCCGCTGCACGGCATTGATCTGCACTTTCTCCACGTCGAAGGCAAGGGGCCGAATCCGTATCCGCTGCTGCTCTCGCATGGCTGGCCGGGCTCGGTCTTCGAGTTCCTCGAGATCATTCCGCGCCTCACCGACCCGGCCCGCTTCGGCGGCGATGCGGCCGATGCCTTCACCGTCGTCGCGCCGTCGCTGCCGGGCTACGGCCTGTCGTTCAAGCCGGACCAGCCGCGCTTCGGCCTGGAGGCGATCGCCGACTGCTTCGCCGAGTTGATGACCGGCGTGCTCGGCTACCCGCGCTTCGCGGCGCAGGGCGGCGACTGGGGCGCCTTCATCACCTCGCGGCTCGGCGCGGTTCACGCCGAAAAACTGATCGGCATCCATCTCAACCTGCTCGCCGTGGCCCGCGATCCGAAGGCCCTGGCGAACCCCTCGCCCGAGGAGAAGGCCTTCCTCGGCGAGCTCGCGATCTGGCTCAAAGAAGAGATGGGCTACCAGTGGATCCAGGGCACGCGGCCGCAGACGCTGGCGTTCGGCCTGAGCGATTCGCCGGCCGGCCTCGCCGCGTGGATCGTCGAGAAGTTTCGCAGCTGGTCCGATTGCCATGGCGACCTCGAGAGCGCGTTCTCGCGCGACCACCTGCTCGCCAACATCAGCCTGTACTGGTTCACCGGCGCCATCGGCTCCTCGTTCTGGCCCTACTACGCGCGCATGCACGGGCCGTGGCCGATCGCCGAGGGCGGCGTCGGCGTGCCGATGGGCTACGCCGCCTTCCCGCGCGAGATCGTCCGCCCGCCGCGGTCAATCGCGTCCAAGTGGTACACCGACATCCGCCGCTGGACCGAGATGCCTGCCGGCGGCCACTTCGCGGCGATGGAGCAGCCCGAGGCGTTGGCGCGCGAGATCGTCGAGTTCTTCCGGCCGCTGCGTCCGCGCTAGCGCCGCATCAGTTCAATGAAGAAACCGCCGTTCACCAGCTTGTGAAAATAGAGCAGACGCCCGTCGGCCGAGAGCGACGGCGCCTCGACGAAACCACTGGCGGAGGAGACGAGCGCGGCGGGTCCGAAGGCTGAGCTCGTCGTCGCGCGAACGGCACGATAGATCGCCGGGCTCGCGCCCGAAGTCACCGAGTCGACGCGGGTGAAGAACAGCTCGAGCCCGTCGACCGAGATGCACGGCGCGTAGTTGAGCCCGCTGCTGTTGACGGCTGCGAGCAGCGTCGCGCTGTTGGCCAAGCGAGCGAATGACGCGTCCTGACGGCTCGCCACGGCGATCCTCGCCGACTGCAGCACGCCGGCCGGCGAATACTGGCCGTCGTCGAACCACAGCGTTTTCCCGTCGGCACTGATCTCGGCGTCGAAGTTGACCGAGCCGGCTTGTTGCAGCGACACGCCGGGCACGAGGGCGACGTTGCCGATGTTGCCCGCCGACCAGCTGCCGCGGTAGATCGTCGAGAGCGTCGCCGCGTAGCTTCGCGTCGAGACGAAGTAGAAGTCGCCGAGCTGGTCGAGACTCGCCACGGCGTCGAGCGCCGCGCCGTTGGCGCCGGCGACGGCGCCGCGAAAGCTGAAGGTCTGGTCGTCGACGCGCGACGCGTAGTACAGGTTGGTATTGACCGACGGGTCGTTGCGGTTGTTGAAGAAGAGGAGCTGCCCGTCCTTCGAGATGAAGGGCTCCATCGCGTCGCCGCTGTAGCCGGTGATCGTGACAGGCACGGGGTTGGCGAAGGCGGTATAGGTCGCGGGCGGTGCGCCGCCGGCCGCGCCCGCCGATCCGCCGCAGGCGGTGAGCGCCGCGACGATCGAGGCGGCAAGCGCCAGCGTGGCCAGCGGTCGAAGCCTCATCGCATCACTTCGTGCCGCCGGACTTCGACTCGCCTGCGCGCGGCGCCAGGGAGCGCAGCTCGTACAGGATTCGCTGCTGCTCCGGGCTCAGGATGTTCTTCAGTCGCACCGCCAGCGTCAGCTGGGTGCGCTTGAACTCGCGCTCGGCGGCGAGGACCTTGTCGAGCTGTGCCAGCACCTGCGGCTCGTCGACCTTGTCCTTGCCGAGCAGCTCGACCAGCGGCTCGAGCGCACGTTGCATGTCCCACTGCAGGTCGACGATTCGGCCTTGCGCCCGCTTGACCTCGGCGATGACGGCGCCCTTCTGAGCCTCGCTGAGCTGGATCGCCTTCTGGTTGTGCATGATCAGCTCGGGCGGCAGCACGCTGCGCGCGATCGGGTCGTTCGGCGGCGCGGCCGGCGCGTCCTGCGCACGTGCGGCATGAAAGGCGAGACCAAGGCACAGGGCGAGAACGGTGGCGGCGGTTTTCATCGGCGAATCTCCGGGGAAGACGGGAAGAAGGATTGGCCCAGAGTGGCAGTGGGCAAGGTCGTCCACGACGGGCGCTGCAAGGGATTGGCAGCGTCGGCGAGCAAGCTGTCGGTGGACGTTCGCCAGCCGGGCAGCGCGAGCGAGTCGGGCGCGGACGTCGTCGGCCGCGGCGTCGGGACCAGCCAGACCGCCAACGCCAGGGCCGCCACGCCGAGCGCCGCGGCCCAGCCCGGCCGAGGCACGGCACGACGACGTGACGGCATCGCGCGCGCCGTCGCGCGGGCCAGCACGACTTCGAATTCGGGAGCCGCGGCGAGCTCGCGCTCGCGCAGCGCCGCGAACCGCGCACGCAGGTCCGGGTCGGCGGATTCGGCGGGAGCCATCGTCATGCCGGCCTCGTCGCGCCGAGGAGCCGGCGCAAACGTTCCTTGCCGCGCGCGTAGTGCTGGCGCGCCGAGCCGACGCCGATCGCCATCACGCCGGCGGCGTCTTCGACGGTCAGCTCGTGATGAAAGACGAGCAACAGCACCTCGCGCTGGCGCCGCGGCAGCTCGGCCAGGGCTTGCACCAGCCGCGCGCTCTGCTGCGCGGCCTCGATGCGCGCGTCTGCGGCCGGCGCCGGCTCGCGGTCAGCGTCTTCGGCGCCCCAGCGCAGGGCGAGCAGGTTGCGCAGGGCGTGGCGCCGCCGATGGTCGGCGGCCGTCCGGTGAATGACGCCGAACAGCCAGGTCCGAAACGACGCGCGGCCGTCGAAGCGGGCTTTTCCGTCCAGCACTTTCAGATAGCTCACCTGCAACACCTCTTCGGCTTCGCTCCGGTCGCGCCGGCAGCAGTGGTTCGCCCATGCATGGGCGGCTCGGTGGTGGAGCACCAGCTCGCGCCGGAGCTCGTCGGGCCCGGCCGGGTCGCCACGTTCTGCCGTCATCGGTGTATGGGTCGCTCGGGCGCTGCCGCCATATGACAGCCCGCCCACCTTAGCCCGGCGAAGGTGGGCCGGGACGCCTTGCGACGTGACTTTCGGCAAAGGCAGGCCTCAAGAGGCTGCGCCGCGCGCCGATACCTTGAGGTACAGCGACACGGCCGTCGGGCCGTTTCCTCCTTACTTTTCCGGTCGGCGCGCCAATGAGCTCGGGCGATTCACACATGCAGGCGGCGCTCGAGGCGGCGCAGAAGTCCATTCGCGCGGCGGTCTCCGACGCCATCGACCCGGCCGCCGATGCCCTGAAAGCGCTGGTGCGTGCCGCCAGCCCCGGCGAGCGGCCGATGCTGACGCAGGCACAGGCGATCCTCCAGCTCTCGCGCCAGCCGCTCCTCGCCGCTTTCGAAAAGGCGCTCAGCCAGGCCATCGACGACGAGGTGGCGCCCGAGGGCGGCGAAGCGTCGGGATTTCACGACCCCACCGACTGGATGTCGATCGGCCTGGTCGACGAAGACCAGTTCGAGAACCACCTCGCCTTCGAGCGCATCGGCCAGCTCATCGGCCACGAATGCGAGGCCGAGTTGCGCGAGCTCTCGGCCTACACCGGCGAGCTGCTGAATGTTGGCTGGGCCGACCCGGCGCGCAACCCGATGCGCGGCCAGGTCATCGCCTCGGCGCTCTACCAGGCGGTCGAGGCGGTGGCCGATGGCGGCGCCTGCCGCCGCATCGTCGTCAAGGAGCTCGGCCAGGCGCTGGCCAAGAACCTGCGCCCCTCGTATCGCAGCATCGTCAAGGACTTCTCGTCGCGCGGCTTCCGACAGGTCGAGATGACGGTGCGCCCGTCATCAGCGCCGGGCGGCAGTGGTAGTGGCAGTGGTAGTCGTAGTGGTAGTGGTAGTGGTAGTGGTAGCGGTGGTGGTGGTGGCAGTGGCGGTGGCGGCAGCAACGGCAACGCGGCAAGCGGCGGCGCGGCTGGCGCCAACGGTGGCGCAGCGCCCTGGCCCGCCGGCGCGAGCGGGCCGAGCGCACCCGGCTTCGAAGCGATGCGCGACCTCTGGGAAAAGTCGATGATGGGCCGCATGCCGGTCGGCGCGGGCGCCGACGCCGCGCGCGTCTGGGACGCCTCGATCCGCAACCCGCAGGCGGCTGCCTTCGTCGCCACCCCCGCCGCAGCGGGCATGGACAGCTCAGCGGCGCTGCTCGAGCGACTGATGCAGGAAGCCGTGGGTGGCGCGGTGTGGGCGGGCGGAACGGCTCACCCCGAAGGCGCGGCCACACAGGGCGGAGGCGGGAGCGTGTCCGACGCCGACCTGATGCGCCTGCTGCGCCGGCTCAACGGCGCTGCATCGGCGCGACCGCAAGCAGGAACCGGGGCCGGCACGGCACCGGCGCGCAGCGGCGCCGAGCCCACCTTCTTCGGCACAAGCTTCGCGTCCACCAGAATCGGCAGCGCGCAGAGCATGTTCGGCGCCCTGCCGCCGACCAACCTGATCCGCGCCCATCACGACGAGCTGGTACAGGCAGCGTCGGGCGAGGTCGATCACATGGTGATCGAGGTCGTCGCCAGCCTGTTCGACCAGATCCTTGCCGACACGCGCGTGCCGCCGCAGATCGCGCGCGAGATCGCCCGCCTGCAGATGCCGGTGCTGCGCGTGGCGATGCGCGACACGAGCTTCTTTTCGGCGCGCAAGCATCCCGTACGACGCTTCATCAATCGCATCTCCACCCTGGCAGCGGGCTTCGGCGAGTTCGAGAGCGGCGCCGGCAAGGAGCTGCTGGTGCGCGTCAACGCCCTGGTCACGGAGATCGTCGAGGGCGACTTCGACCAGGTGCCGCTCTACGCCAAGAAGCTCGGCGTGCTCGAGCTGTTCGTCGCCGCCGATGCGCGCGCCGTCGTTCGAGAGCACGCCGGCGGCGGCGACGCTGCAGGCCAAAGAAGCCGCCTGGCAGACGACCCAGGTCTTCAGGGGACGCCTGCACGAGGCCTACGAGTCGCTGCCGATCCCCGACTACCTGAAGGAATTCCTGACCAGCGTCTGGAGCCAGGCAATCGTCGCCGCGGCCCAGGGCGACGACGCCGACCCGGCGCGCGAGAAGCGCTTCCGCCGCGCCGCCTTCCATCTCGTCGCCAGCATCCAGCCGAAGCGCTCGATCGAGGAGCGCAAGGAGTTTCTGGCCGGCCTGCGCGGCCTGACCGGCACGCTCGACGAAGGCCTGGCCCTGATCGGCTGGCCGAAGGAAGAGCACGACGCCTTCTTCGGCAAGCTGATGGCCGACCACTCCGACTCGCTCAAAGCCGCCGCCGGCAGCGACCTCGACCACAACATGCTGCTGCGCCAGCTCGACGTGGCGGCGCGAACGCCGCTGCCCGACGCCGCCGACGCGATCGCGCCCGCGGCGCGGGCCTCCGAGGGCGAAGCCTTCGAGCCGCGCTTCACGGCCAAGGAAGCGCGCCGCATCGGCTTCGTCGACGAAGCCGCGGTCGACTGGTCGCGCCCGGCCCCGGTCGCTGTCGCGAAGGAGAGTGCCGCTGCGGCACTCGACACGTCGCCGTCGGTGGCGGAGCCAGCCACCGCCGAGCTCGATCTCGACCTCGCGACACGGCCGGCGCCACTGGACGAGCTTCCGGTCGCGCGGGTCGTGCCTGTCGTGCCTGTCATGCCGCTCATTTCCATCATGCCTCCCGTGGCCGCACAGGTGGCACCGGTCGCCTCGGCGGCGCAGGTGGACCCGGCCCATGCCGACGCCTTCCCGACGATCGAGGCCCCGCCCCTCGCGGTGGCACCCGCGGCCGCGACGGTGCCGACGCCCACGCCGACTCCGGTAGCGTCGACGCCCCAGGTCGCCATCGAGGCCGACGATCCCACCGAGGGCTCGTGCCTCCTTCATCACCTGCAGATCGGCGTCTCGTACCGGCTGCACCTGAAGGACCAATGGCAAAAGGTCCGCCTCACGCACATGAACGCGAGCCGGACCTTCTTTCTCTTCACGCACGGCGCCGAAGACCGCGGCACGATCTCGATGACCGTGCGCATGCTCGGGCGCCTCTGCGACACGGGGCGGATGAAGGCCTTCGAGGACAAGCCCCTGCTCGATCGCGCCACCGAGCGCCTGCGCGCGCAGACGCCGCCGCCGGCAGCGGCCGAGCCGGTGCGCAGGGCGGAGCTTTCGACCGCCTGAGCGCCGGAGTCGGCGCCACGTGCGCTGCTCAACGGTCAGGCGCGCGGCGCGCTTCGCCTCAACCGACCGGCCTCTCGCCGAGGACGACGTCCTGGTAGACGAACAGCGACGGCAACCCGCCGGTGTGCAGGAACAGCACCTTCTCGTCGGGCCGCAGCGTGCCGGCGCGCGCCAGGCCGATCAGCCCGGCCATCGCCTTGCCGGTGTAGACCGGATCGAGGAGGAGGTTTTCGCTGCGCGCCAGCAGCTGCACGGCCTCGACCATGGGTGCGTTCGGCACCGAGTACTTGGGCTGCCAGTAGCCGCCGACCGTGACCACCGACTCGCGCGGCACCGTCAGGCGCACGCCGAGCAGGTCGAGCACGGCCTGCACCTCGCGATGCACGAGCGGCTCCTGGTCGGCCGGGTCGCGGCTGACGCCGATGCCGACAATCGGCGTGTCGACATGCTCACCGAGAAAGCCGGCGAGCAGGCCGCCGTGCGTGCCCGAGCTGCCCGAGCCGACGACGACGCGGTCGAACTGCAGGCCGCGCGCGAAGCACTGCTGCTGCAACTCCTGCGCGCAGGCGACGTAGCCCAGGCCGCCGAGCGCGTTCGAGCCGCCGCCGGGAATGACATAGGCTTTGCGGCCGGCGGCGGCGACTTCGTCGGCGACCTTGCGCATCGCGCCAGCCATGTCGCTGCCCGCCGGCACGACCGTGATCGCCTCGACACCGAGCAGGCGGAACATGAAGTGGTTGCCGCCGCCGTTCGGGTCGTAGCTGCCGGGCACGCGCTCCTCGATGACGAAGCGGCACTTCAGCCCTTCCTTCACCGCCGCCGCGAGCGTGATGCGGCAATGGTTGGATTGCGGCGCACCGCAGGTGACCAGCGTGTCGGCGCTTTGCGCCAGCGCGTCGGCGACGAGGAACTCGAGCTTGCGCGTCTTGTTGCCGCCGGGAAAGAGGCCGAGCAGGTCGTCGCGCTTGACCCAGACCTCGGGGCCGCGCCCGCCCGGGCACGTGGCGGCGAGCACGGCGCTGAAGCGCGGCAAGGGCTCGAGCGGCGTCGCGCCTTCGGTGTAGCGGCGGCGAGGGAAGCGGGACAGGTTCATGGCACGGCTCGGCGTTCGGGACGACCGCGATTGTGGAGTGGCGCGCTCAGTGCCCCAGACGCGGGTTCAACGTGCGCGGAACCACCGCCCGCGTGTCGCGGTCGAGCAACCGGTAGCCCATCGCCGGCATGAAAGTGACGATCACGGTCGCCACGCGGCGGGGGCGGCTCGTCGTCTCAGGCGCACCGCTTCGGCCAGCGCGAGCAGCACCGGCTCGGTCTGGGCGAACCCGATGCAGGCATCGGTGATCGAAACGCCGTGGCGCAAGGGCGTGCCCGGCACCAGGTCCTGCCGCCCTGCTTTGAGGTGGCTCTCGATCATGACGCCGACGATGCGCCGCTCGCCCTGCGCCACCTGCGCTGCCACGTCATGCGCCACCGCGATCTGGTGCAGGTAGTCCTTCGAGCTGTTGCCGTGCGAGACGTCGATCATCACCTGCTCGCGCAGCCCGGCGGCGCGCAGCACGGCGCAGGCCACCTCGACGCCCGCCGCGTCGCAGTTCGGCGTCTTGCCGCCGCGCAGGATGACGTGGCAGTCGTCGTTGCCGCGCGTCTCGAAGATGGCGGCGACGCCCATCTTCGTCATGCCCATGAAGGCGTGCGGCGAGCGAGCGGCGAGGATGGCGTCGGCGGCGACCTTGATGCTGCCCTCGGTGCCGTTCTTGAAGCCGACCGGCGAGCTGAGCCCCGAGGCGAGCTGGCGGTGACTCTGACTCTCGGTCGTGCGCGCGCCGATCGCGCCCCAGGCGATCAGGTCGGCCACGTACTGCGGGCTCAGCAGGTCGAGGAACTCGGTACCGGTCGGCATGCCTAGTCGCGTCAGTTCGAGAAGGAGTCGGCGCGCGCGCTCCAGCCCTTCGTTGATGGCGAAGCTGCCGTCGAGGTGCGGGTCGTTGATGTAGCCCTTCCAACCGATCGTCGTGCGCGGCTTCTCGAAATAGCTGCGCATGACGATCATCAGCGCGTCGCCGGTGCGCTCGGCCACTGCCTTGAGCAAGGCCGCGTATTCGAGCGCCTGGCCGTGGTCGTGGATCGAGCACGGGCCGACGACGACGACGAGCCGGTCGTCGCTGCCGTGCAGCACCGCGGCGATGGCTGCGCGGCTGGTCTCGACGAGAGCCAGCGTGGCGTCGTCGACCGGCACGCGCTCCTGCAGCAGCGCCGGCGTGATGAGCGGCCGCACCGCGCCGATGCGCACGTCGTCGATGCGCGTCGTGTCGAGCGTGCTGGCGCGGTTGCCGACTTCGCGGTCGTGCAGGGGATCGTCGAGGGCGGCCATGGGGTGCGAACGATACGCGAACGCTTCGCGCTCAGCCCGCCTGCGCGGCCCGCGCCGCGGCACGGATCTGCCGCGCCTCGTGCACCAGCAGCAGGAGGCGGCGCGACAGCCAGGGGATGACGTCGCCGGCCGGCAGCTGAACCGGGATCAGCTCGAGCCCATCGAGGTCCGAGGGCTCGGCGGCCGGGCCTTCCGGCCCTTGCAGGTCGAGCCAGGCCGAGAGCGCCGCGGCAGCATCGGCCAACGCTGCGGCCGCGTTCGGCGCCTGGCCCTGGTCGCTCAGTTGCGCCAGCATGACGCGGACCATCGAGAGATGCGCCATCAGCCGCTCGCCATGATCGAGCAGCTTGGCGATCTCCTTCACCGGCAGGCGCACACCCTTGGGCTCGACGCGGCTGCGGCGCAGCGCCACGGCCAGGCCGGAGAGCGCGTCGTAGGCCTCGCGGCGCGCCAGTCGCTGCTCGACCGGCTCCTCGGCATCGACGCGCAAGACATGCGACCCGTAGTCGCGCAGGTTGCGGATGACACGGTCGATCGCCTCGCGGATGCCGCGCCTTTCCCACGACGGCAGCACGTAGCTGAACGACCATGCAAGCAGCGCGCCGAGCAAGGTGTCGGCGACGCGCTCGGCGACCGCGAAGCCGCTGCCCGGATTGACGAGGTGCGATTGCAGCAGCGCCATGACGCTTGCCGCGGTCGCCGTCAGCCAGTAGCGCTGCAACACGAAGGCGTGCGCGACGCCGAGGGCACCGAGGAAGACGGCACTCAGCGACACGCTCGAGCCCCAGCGCGCCAACGCGACGACGACCAGGCAGCCGAGCACGGTGCCGAGCACGCGCGCGTTGCGGCGCGCCAGCGTGTCGCCGAGCGTGCCGCGCAACACGACCGCGACGCTCAGCACCAGCCAGTACGGATGCGAGCCCCAGGGCAAGACCAGGGCCAGGTAGTAGGCGGCGCTCAAGGCCAGCGCCATGCGGATGGCGTGGCGCAGCACCAGCGAATCGAGCCGCCAGTGCGGGCGAAGCGCGCGCAGCGGCCAGCCCTGCGCGGTGACGAAGCGCAGCATCTGGTCGCGGCTGAGCGGCAAGGCGTCCTGGCCGCCGCGCAGCAATCGATGGATGCCCTGCAGGTCTTCGGCGAGCTGACGCAGCCGCGTCTGCAGGGCCGGCAGCAGACGGGCTCGGGCGTCGCCCTTGGCGATCGGCACGCCGGCGGACCACGCGGCGACGTCGACCCGCGGCAGCGAGGTTTCGGCCGGCACCGTGCCGTCGCGAATCTCCTCGGCGGCGCGGTCGAGCTGCGCGCCGATCCGGCGCAAGGCATGGGCGACGCGATCGAGGATGGCGCGACCGGTGGCGTCGACGCCGAGCAGCTCGGCGTCGAGCCGGCTGGCGAGCAGCACGTCGCGCATGTCGACGATGCGGAGCAGGATCGCCGCGTCACGATGCCAGCGCGGGCTCTCCTTGGCGACGAAGAGAAGATCGCGCGCCGCCTGCACCCGATCGGCGAGCGTGCTTTCGCCCTTGATCCAGGCGCGCAGCGGCACCGAGGGCCCGGTGCCCAGCTCGAGCACGCCGGCGCGCGAGCGAAACAGCTCGGCCGCGCCACGCAATGTCTCGACCAGGATCAGGCTTCGATAGCGGCGCTGGCAAACAGCGCTCGTGAGCACCGCCCAGGCCAGGTAGGCGATGCTGCCGCAGGCGTTCCAGCTCGCCGTCTGGAGGGCGTGGTCCGAAGGCGGCACGGCCATCGAGAAGATCAGCGAGAGGATCGGCGCGAACGAGACGGCGCCGGAGCGCGCGCCCCAGGCCATCGTCATCATGGCGACGAAGGTGATCGGCGCGACGACAAGGCCGAGCGCGACCGGATACGGCCGCAGCAGGTCGACGGCGAGCGCCGCGGCGAAGCTGAGCAGCGCCGCCGCCGAGACGCGCTGCCAAGTGCTCGTGACGCGATTCGGCGTGTCGGCCAGGCTGGCGCAGACGGCGCCGCTGACCACCAGCTGCGCCGCGTGCGGGCCCGCAGCCAGGCTGACGGCGAGCTGGATCAGTCCAATGCCGAGCGCGACCGTCATGCCGTTGATGGCATAGGCCGGCAGCAGTCGCCAGGGTCGCAACCAGGCGGGAGGACGCACCATGCGCAGTAGTGTCACGCAGCGAGCAGGTGACGCAGAATCGACGCCCCAACCCTCACCCACGGAGCCCTCGACATGGCCGACGCACGCCCCAGCATCGCCGACAAGCGGCGCAGCTTCCATGCCTTGCACGAGAGCGGATGCTTCGTCATCCCGAATCCCTGGGACATCGGCAGCGCGCGCTACCTGCAAGGCCTCGGCTTCAAGGCGCTGGCCACCACCAGCTCGGGCCACGCCTGGTCCGAGGCTCACTACGACGGCGGCCAGTCGCGCGAGACGGTGCTCGCCCACCTGCGCGAGATCGTCGCCGCCACCGATCTGCCGGTGAACGCCGACTTCGAGAATGGCTTCGCCGCCGACGCGGCCGGCGTCGCCGAGAGCGTGCGTCTGGCCGTCGAGACCGGCGTCGCCGGCCTCTCGATCGAGGACTCGACCGGCGACGCGGCCCATCCGCTGTTCGAGATCGAGGTCGCTGTCGAGCGCATGCGCGCCGCGCGCCGCGCCATCGATGCGGCGGGCGGCGACACGCTGCTCGTCGGCCGCGCCGAATGCTTTCTGGTCGGCCGGCCCGACCTCGACGAAACGATCGCCCGCCTCAAGGCCTACGCGCAGGCCGGCGCCGACTGCCTTTACGCACCCGGCGTGCGCACGCGCGAGCAGATCGCTGCCGTGATCGCGGCGGTCGCGCCCAAGCCGTTCAACCTGCTCATCGGCACGGCCAGCCCGTGGACCGTGCAAGACGTCGCCGCGCTCGGCGTGCGGCGCATCAGCGTCGGCGGCGCGCTGGCGCGCTCGGCCTGGGGTGGCTTCATCAAGGCCGCCAAGGCGATCGCCGAGCAAGGCCGATTCGAGGCCTTTGCCGAAGCCGCTTCGGGCAACGAGCTGAATACGTTCTTTCGCGACGACCTGACCAAGAGAGGCTGAACCATGACGACTGCCAATCCGCTGCCGCCCGGCAGCAACGGGCTGCCGCTGCTCGGCGAGACCCTCGCCTTCGCGAAGAATCCGTTCGACTTCATCCACCAGCGTCGCGCCCGCTTCGGCGACGTGTTCCGCACCAGCATCCTCGGCAAGCCGACCGTCTTCATCGCCGGCCCCAAGCGCACCGAGGTCTGGCTCGATCCGGCCAAGGTCCAGCGCGAAGGCGCGATGCCGGCCAACCTGATGGCGCTGTTCGGCGGCCACGCCGACATCGTGCCGCTGCTCGACGGCGAGGCGCACGCGCAAAGAAAGCGCAGCCTGCTCGCGGCGTTCTCGCCGGAGGCGATCGTCGGCTACTTGCCCGGGCTGCAGGCGCGCATCGAAAAGCTCCTCGCCAAGTGGGTCGCCCAGGGCGAAGGGCCGGTGACGGCCGAGCTGAAGACGCTGGCGATCGAATCCTTGTCCGGCGCAATCTTCGGCCTCGAGCCCGGACCCGAGCTCACGCGCCTGCTCGCCGACAACGCGATCCTCGCCAAGGCCTTCGTCGCCCTGCCGATCGGCCTGCCCGGCACCGCGTATTCGAAGGGCCTGCAAGCGCGCGACCGGATCCTCGCCCTGCTCGGCGAGATCGCGCAGAGGCATATCGACTCGCCGCCGGGGCGGCCCGACGGCCTCGGCCGCATCCTCGCCGCGGCCAAGGCCGCGGGCGCGCCGCTCGACGCGCAGACCGCCGCGCGCGAGATGCACCACTTCCTGCTCGCCGGCATGATCGTCTACGCCGAGCTGGCCGCGACGCTGCGCGCGCTGTACGAGCACCCGGATTTGGGCGA
This sequence comes from Burkholderiales bacterium, assembly GCA_025351025.1. GTDB lineage: Bacteria > Pseudomonadota > Gammaproteobacteria > Burkholderiales > Burkholderiaceae_C > Schlegelella_A. The sequence continues at coordinate 16,930 of JANXWR010000376.1, forward strand.
GCGGCTGCGCGCCGAGGTGCTCGCCAACGCGCCCTCCGGGCCGGTCGGTCCCGCGCAGCTGCGCGCGATGCCCTACCTCATGCAGGTGGTCGACGAAGTGAAGCGGATCTGTCCCAACGTGCCGATGAGCTTCGGTCGCGCCAGGTGCGCCATCGATGTCGGCAGCTACACCATCCCGCAGGACTACCTGGTGATGATGGCGGTGTACGAGAGCAATCTCGATCCGATCTTCACGGCGCCGGAGAAATTCGACCCCGAGCGCTTTTCACCCGAGCGCGACGAGAAGAAGCGCGCACCCGACGCCTTCATGCCGCAGGGCGCCGGCGCGATGAGCTTCCACAAATGCGCCGGCTACGACTTCGCGACCGTGATGATGCAGCTCTTCGCCGTGCTCGCCTTACGCACGGCGAAGTGGGAGCTGACGGCGCAGGACCTGTCGATGCGCTGGGTGGTGCCGCCGGAGCACAAGAGCGGGCTCGTCGTCCGCTGGTCGAAGCGAAGCTAGCGCGATCAGCGCCGGTGGCCGACCTCGAGGTCGTTGCGGCCGCTGCGGTCGGTGCCCTTGACGAGCCAGAGCGGCCGATTCGCGAAATCGACGGCGAGGCCGGTCTTGCCGTCGGCGGGCCGGATGCCGCGCTCGAACACCGAAGTCGACGGCATGTAGCGCAGGGCCACGCCGGCGCGGCGCTTGCTCGACCGGTTCTCCTTGGCGCCGTGGATCATGTAGACGTCGTGCAGCGACATCTCGCCCGGTTGCAGCTCGAGGTCGACCGCGCTGGCCTCGTCGAACGCGCCAGCGGCGAGGCGCTGGTTCAGCGTCAGGTCGTCGCGGTCCTCGTGCAGGTGCTCGTGCAACTGCTTGCCGACGTGCGAACGCGGGATGACGCGCAGGCAGCCGTTAGCGACCGTCGATTCCTCGAGCGCTACCCAGACCGTGCAGTTGGCGAGCGGTCGGATCGGCCAGTAGTGGCCGTCCTGGTGCCAGGGTGTCTCGTAGCCCTCGGCGGCCGGCTTGCAGAAGACGTGGCAACCCCAGAGGATGAGGTCTTCACCGAGCACGCCGCTGACCAGCTCGACGATCTCGGGGTCGCGCGCGAGGTCGAGAAAGGCCTGGCTGCCGTGCACGCCTTCGCCGTTGTCGCCCGCCACATGCGCGGAGACCAGCTTTTCGGGGCGCACGCCGGGGTTGTCGCGCAGCAGGGCGTCGAGTGCCGTCGACATCGCCGACACACGCTCCGCAGGCAGCCGGAAGCGCGGGATCCCCCAGCCCTCGTCGCGGTAGTGGGCGATCTCATCGTCGTGCAGTCGTGCCATGCCGCGATGCTGCCAGAGTCGCGAATTTCAAGGCACGAGCGCTCGCGCGGCGCAGAATTCGTCCGGCCTCCACCACTTTCGGAGCCACCATCAGCTGCCTGCACGACTGCCTTCAGAGGGCCTACGAATACGGCCCGCCCAAGAACTTCCAGACCCTGGAGTCCAAGACCTACACCTTCTACCCGGTGCCCAAGGACGTCACCAACTACAAGGAGCTCGTGACCCGGGCTCAGGCCTGATCGACGCGCTGCCGAAGATTGCGACGAGGGCTGCGAGTGCGTTCCCGACAAGACGCAGATCAAGCCCTATCCGAAGGCGAGCGAGACCGTTACCCGCAACGGCTGGCTCGGCCTGATCCGCTTCGACTACACCGTCGAGTTCACGACCTACACCGGGCAGTGCGACGACATCTCGAAGGGCGCGCTGAAGCCGCCGCCGCCGGAAAAGCGCGGGAAGTGACGCGCAGCGCGGGCGTAGACACAGTCACGCGGCCGCAGCTGCTCGCGCTGCTGCGGACGACGCTGCAGGAGATCGCGACGATCGACGCCGCCTGGGCGGGCGACAGCGCCGCCTTCGGCAGCGACGATGCGTTGTCGGACATCGACGCCGTCGCCGTGGTCGCCGTGGTCGCCGTGGTCGCCGACGATGCCGTCGACGCCGCCTTTGCGCGGATCGAATCGGCACTCGAGGCGCTCTCGCCGGTGACGCTGCGCTACGAGGTGCCCGCGACGGTGGGCTACGCGCAGAGGTTCTACCGCCTGCGCGACGCCGGCGAGTTCCTGGTCGTCGACCTGGTGCTGTTTCGCCGCAGTGATCCGCCGCTGTTTCGCGAGGTCGAGCTGCACGGCCGCGGCGAAGTGGTTCGATCGGCGCGGCATCCGGGTCGAGTCGCATCTCGACGCTTGGCGCGCGACCTGCCCGCCGAGACCTGCGCGCGCATTGAGGCGCTGGCCTTCGTGAGCGACCGGGAGGACCTAG
>JANXWR010000398.1 GCA_025351025.1 Burkholderiales bacterium
CCGACCTGCGCGAGCAGCGCGGCGCGGATCGCGTCCATCGAGACGGCGTGCTCGACGGCGAGGAGCCGCTCCGGGTCGAGCCGGCCGAGCACCAGGTTGGCGTCGGTGATGGTCGGCCGGGTGCCGCCACGACCGTAGCAGATCGGCCCGGGCACAGCGCCGGCGCTTTCGGGGCCGACGCGCAGCATGCCCGAGGCGTCGACCGAGGCGATCGAGCCGCCGCCCGCGCCGATCGTGTGCACGTCGACCATCGGCACGTGGATCGGCATCGCGTATTCGAGCTCGAGGTCGCTCGACACCGAGGGCTGGCCGCCGAGCACGAGGGCGACGTCGCTCGAGGTGCCGCCCATGTCGTAGGTGACGACGTTGCCGAATTCGCCAGCGTGCGCGCCGGCCTGCATCGCCGTCGCCGCAGCGGCGATGACGCCGGAGGCCGGCCCCGACATCACGGTCGCCACCGCGTGCTCGGCGACGATGCTCGAAGACACCGTGCCGCCGTTGCCCTGCATGACGAGAAGCTCGCGCGCGAAGCCGCGACCGCGCAGCTCGCGCTGCAGCCGCTCGATGTAGCGATGCAGCACCGGCTGGATCGCCGCGTTCACCGCCGCCGTCGTGCCGCGCTCGTATTCGCGGTATTCGGCGACGACCGTATGGCCGGCCGTCACGTAGCCGTTCGGCCAGAGGCCGCGCACGATCGCCGCGGCCCGCGCCTCGTGATCCGGGTTGATGTAGCTGTGCAGGAAGTGGACGACGACGCTTTCGGCGCCGAGCGCGATCAGCTGCTTCGCCGCGGCGGCGACCTGCGCTTCGTCGAGCGGCACCAGCACCTGGCCCTCGGCGTCGACACGCTCGTCGACCTCGAGCCGGAAGCGTCGCTCGATCAGCGGCACGAACTTTCCCTTGAGGCCGTACGGCGTCGGCCGGGTGCGCCGGCCGAGCTCGAGCACGTCGCGAAAGCCGCGCGTCGTGATCAGGCCGACGGTGGCGATCTTGCGCTCGAGCATCGCGTTGGTCGTCGTCGTCGTGCCATGCACGATCGCCTCGAGCCCAGCCGGGTCGACGCCGGCGGCGTCGAGCGCAGCGAGCACGCCGAAGGCCTGGTTGTCGACCGTCGTCGGCACCTTGGCGATGCGCACCTCACCACTCTCGTCGTCGACGACGATGAGGTCGGTGAAGGTGCCGCCGACGTCGATGCCTGCGATGCGGCTCATCGCGGATGGGTCATTTGACGACGGCAACGACGTGCGCCTGGATCTTGCCGTCGACGGCGCCCGTGCCGAAGCGCGCCGCGATCGCCTGCTCGCAAGCCTCGGTGGCCGCTTCCAGCTTCGTCCTGTCGCGCGCCTCGATCTCGCTGCGTAGGGGCGTGCCCAGGCAATAGGCCATCGCCGGTCCGCGCGGCGACGCGGCGCGGCTGCGCGCGGCGACGGTCGCCATCTCGGGCGGGGCATCGAAGCCACCTTTCCTCAGGTCTTCGGCGATGGTCGCGAGCTCGTGATAGCCGTGCGGGACGCGCGCCATGAAGCGCGGCGGATCGTCTGGGAAGACGGCGCGCAGTGCCGCCGTCACCGTGTCGGCGAGCTCGTTTTCTTCGATCCGGTCCCAAACGTCGAAGAGAAAGACCCCGCCGGACACGAGCACGCGGCGCGCCTCCGCATAGGCCTTGCCCTTGTCGGGAAAGAACATGGCGCCGAACTGGCAGACGACGGCATCGAAGCTCGCGTCGGCAAACGGCAGCTGCATCGCATCGGCCTGCTGCCATTGCACCGGCCGCACCGTGCCGACCGACGCCGCCTCGTCGAGCATGGCCTGGTTGAGGTCGGTCGCGACGATCGTCGTGCTTTCGGGCAGCAGCGACGCCATCCGCCGCGTCACCACGCCGGTGCCGGCGGCAATCTCCAGGACACGCTTCGGCGCCCTCGCGGCGAGCCGCGCCGCCAGATGCTCGGCATACGGCTCGAAGATCAGCGGCACCATCAGCGTCTCGTACAGCTTGGGGATCGAGCCGGCAAAGCCGCTGTCGGTCTGGGGCGTGTTCATGCGTCGTTCCCTTTCAGCGTAGTGCCGACTACACGCTCAGATGCGTGCGCAGCAGCGTTTCGTCGCTCATCAGCGCGTCCATCGTGCCCTCGAACCTGACCTCGCCTTTTTCGAGCACGACGGCGCGATCCGAGACGAGCCGCGCGAAGTGCAGGTTCTGCTCGGAAAGCAGCACCGCCACGCCGGCCTGCTTCAGCGCGACGATCATGCGCGCCATCTCCTCGACGATGATCGGCGCCACGCCTTCCGATGGCTCGTCGAGCAACACGAGGTAGGGGTTGCCCATCAGCGTGCGAGCGACGGTGAGCATCTGCTGCTCACCCCCGCTCATGCGGCCGCCGGGACGGTCGGGCATCAGGCCGAGGTTGGGAAAGAGCGCGTAGAGCCGCTCCGGCGTCCACTCGGGCGCGCCCTCGCGCTTCGGCTGCTTCGCGACCGCGAGGTTCTCGCGCACCGTCAGGTCGGTGAAGATGCGCCGGTCTTCCGGCACCCAGCCGAGGCCGAGGCGGCCGATGCGATACGGCGGCAAGGCCGAGATGTCGCGGCCGCGAAAGGCGACGCGACCGCGCCTCTTCGCGATCAATCCCATGATCGCCTTCATCGTCGTCGACTTGCCGGCGCCGTTGCGGCCGACCAGCGCGACGCACTCGCCGGCACCGACCGCCAGGCTCACGCCGTAGAGGATCTGCGCCTGGCCGTACCAGGCGTCGAGGGCGGCGACTTCAAGCATCCCGGCCTCTGCCATCCCGGCCCTTGTCATCCTGAGCGAAGCGAAGGATCCCTGCGCCGACGACGAGATCCTTCGCTTCGCTCAGGATGGCAGGCTTTGCGAAGGTCGTGCCGCCGCCGAAGTACACCTCGCGGACCCTGGCGTCGTCGCGCACTGCTTGCGGCGAGCCTTCGGCGATCAGCTCGCCGCGGGCCAGCACGATGATGCGGTCGGCGTGCGCGAACACGACGTCCATGCTGTGCTCGGTGAAGAGCACGCCGATCGCTTGCTCGCGGGCAAGCCGCCGCGCCAGCGCCATCAATTCGTTCCTCTCGCGCGGCGCCATGCCGGCGGTCGGCTCGTCCATCAGCA
>JANXWR010000421.1 GCA_025351025.1 Burkholderiales bacterium
CGCACTGCCGCGTGTGGTCGTCGGGCGTGGCGCCGATGCCGCCGCAGGAGAACACCGCGTCGCCGCTGCGAAGGCGTCCTTCAGGTCGGCGGCGATGCGCTCGGGCTCGTCGCCCACGTAGCGGGCCCACGACAAGGCGAGGCCGCGCGCGCCAAGCAGCTCGATCACCTTCGGCAGGTGCTTGTCGGCACGTTTGCCCGACAGGATCTCGTCGCCGACGATGATGAGGCCGAAGTTCACGCAGCGATTCCTTGCGGCGGCGCCGGCGGTGGAAGGCGCGGCGAAGGCGGCTCGAGCGTCGGCGGCGTGGCCCCCACCCCTTCCGCGCCGCGCAGATCGCGCAGCGCCGCCAGCAGGTAGTGCGCGAACCAGAGCGCCGAGAACGCAAACACCAGCGTGTAGAGCCAGATCGAGACGACGATCAGGATCGGCGCGAAGACCAGCGCCAGCGCGCTCACCGCCCAGAGCAGCGAGGGCGCCGCGCCGAGGTAGCCGGTGACGACGCCCATGCCGAGCAGCGGCCAGCGGTGCGCGGCGATCAGCGCGCGGCGTTCGTCGCGGCTGGCATGCGTCGCCAGCACGTCGAAGGCGAACACCCGGTAGCTGAGCCAGCCCCAGATCAGCGGCGGCACGACCAGCACCAGCGGCGGAATGAACCAGAGCGGAATGCTCGCGACCATCGCGACCAGCGCCGCCGCCGTGCAGGCCAGCGACCAGGCCAGGCTTTGCCAGAAGCCGGCGCCGTGACGCTGCTCGAGCCCGGCGAAGCGGCGCGCCGCAACGAGGCGGACCACCGCCGGCGTCATTACCGCGGCGACGACAACGAGCGAAGCGACGACGAAGATCGGCACGGCCAGCGCGACGATGAGGAGCGGCGCCACGACGCTGCGAAAGCTGTCGCCACCGATCGACGTGAGCCATCGGAATACGGTCGACAGCAGCGCCCATTCGTCGAGCGAGGCGCGCACCGCGTCGACCGCGGGCTCCCAGAAGAAGTAACCGAGCAGCATCGCCGCGCCGCCGACGATGAGTAGCGGCGCCAGCGACAGCGCGATGACCTTCGGATGCAGGCAATAGGCAGCCGCGCGCCAGAACGCATCGAACAGGGATCGCGTCATGTTGGCCGGCGCGAAGACCGGACCGAAAAGGCAGGCAGCGAGTGTACGAGCGCGACGACGGGGGCTCGCCGCCGGCGCCGACGGGGCGTGGCGGCGCCGGGCGTCCGTGTCGTCCCGCCTCCGCCTGCTGCCAATTCCTAACGGTTTTTCCGCACGCGCGGGCACCGCGTGTCGCCTGGGCACCCCTGCCACGCGGGACGGCTGCCTAGAATTTCGCGATGCTTTTGCACTCGACTTCCTTGCTCGTGGCCGCCTCGGGCAGCCTCGTCGTCGCCAGCGCCGCGGCCGCCACCATCGGCGTGCAGCAAAAGCAGCGCCGCGGTGTCTGGTGGTGGATCGCGGCCAACATCCTGCTCGCCGGCGCGCTCGCGTCGCACGCGCTCGAGGATCAATACGTTTTGCTCGCGCCGCTGGCGGTGGTGTTGGCACTGCAATGGCCGATCGTCACCCTGACCGGCATGCGTCGGTTCTTTTCGCGCGGCAGCAGCGCCCTGCCGCCGTGGGCCGACTGGATCGTGCTCGGCATCGGCGCGATCGCCGCCCTCGGCACCTGGTTCGAGCCGGTCAGCTGGGCCAGCCCGGCCGAGGTGTTCGCCGTGGCGACACTCCTGGCGACCGCGTACGCCGCGTTCGCTGTCTCGCGCATCGAGGACTTCACGACGACGCCGATCCTGAAGGGCCTGCTCATCGCGCTGGCCTGCAGCGCGGCGCTGCAGGCGGCCTGGCTCGGCCTCGCCCTCTTCTACCTGCCGCCCGGCCTCGACACCACCGACCTCGCGCTCGGCGCGCTGCTCGCCCCCGCCGCCGTCGCCCTGCTCATGCCGCAGCTCTCGCTCGTCATGAACCACGAGCGCGGCGTCGCCCAGCTGCGTGCGTCGCATCGGAAGCTCCGTCACATGGTCGAGGTCGATCCGCTCACCAAGTTGCCCAACCGCAGGCACTTCCACGATCTGGCGACCAAGGCGATCCAGCCCTCGCCCGAGCTGTCGACCGTGCTCGTCTTCGACATCGATCGCCTCAAGTACATCAACGAGGTGCTCGGCCACTCGGTCGGCGACGAGGCGCTGCGCCAGGTCGGCTTGGCCCTGCGCGAGACGCTGCGCCGGCGCGACGTTGCCGGCCGCCTCGGCGGCGACGAATTCGCCGCCGTGCTGCCGCGCACCAAGGTCGCCGACGTCGAGGCGGTGATCCTGCGAATCAACGCGCGCATCGACGACCGCCAGGTCGCCCCGCGCATCGCACGCGTCTGCCTCAACCACGGCGCGACGCAGATGCTGGCCACCGAAACGATCGCCGATGCGCTTAGGCGCGCCGAGATCACGCTCGAGAACGCCCGCGACAAGCGGCGCGAGGCCGAGGCCCTGGCCGCGCGCATGGCTGATTCGCTGCCCGCCTCCGAGGCGATGCCGGCGCTCGCCGAAGCCCTCGCCGCGGCCCGCCGCGGCCCGATCTCGGCGGCGATGCCGCTCAGCATGATTCCGGTCGGCGAAGTCGTCTCCGCCACGCCAGCGCGCTAAGAGCTTGTCCGTGAACAAGACACCCCCGCGTTGCGAAGAGAAAGCGCGCTCGCAAGGCGCAAGCCTTGCCCAGGCTGGCTGCCTGGGCAAGGTTTGCAACGCCGCGGGCGCGCTTTCTCTTCGCAACCCGTAGGGCTGGCGCTGCAAGGGGCACAGGTGGGTGTCGCGAGCCGCTTGTGGTG
>JANXWR010000443.1 GCA_025351025.1 Burkholderiales bacterium
GGCCGAGATGGCGCAGAAGATGACCCGGCCGCGTGCGATCTGGCTGATGGTGCCGGCCGCGGTCGTCGATGCCGAGCTCGAGCAGTTGCTGCCGCATCTCGACCCGGGCGACATCGTCATCGACGGCGGCAACTCCTACTACCGCGACGACATCCGCCGCGCGAAAGACCTCACCGCCTCGGGCCATCATTACGTCGACGTCGGCACCAGCGGCGGCGTCGCCGGGCAGGACCGCGGCTACTGCCTGATGATCGGCGGCGAGCCCGAGGTCGTCGCGCGCCTGAAGCCGATCTTTTTCGCGCTCGCGCCCGGCGCCGGCTCGGTGCCACGCACGCGCGGCCGCAGCGGCGAGGTCGTCGACGCCGAGCAGGGCTTCCTGCATTGCGGCCCGAGCGGCGCCGGCCACTTCGTGAAGATGGTGCACAACGGCATCGAGTACGGCGTCATGGCGGCGTATGCCGAAGGGCTCAACATCCTGAAGAACGCCAACGTCGGCAAGCGCGAGCAAGCCAGCGACGCCGAGACGACACCGCTGCGCCACCCCGAGTTCTATCAATACGAGATGAACCTGCCTGATATCGCCGAGGTCTGGCGGCGCGGCAGCGTGATCGGCTCGTGGCTGCTCGACCTCACCGCCAATGCGCTCAAAGTCGATCCGCAGCTCGCGGCCTACGGCGGCCGCGTCTCCGACTCCGGCGAGGGCCGCTGGACGATAGAAGCGGCGATCGACGAAGCGGTGCCCACGCACGTGCTCAGCGCAGCGCTATACGACCGCTTCAGCTCGCGCGGCGAGGCCAACTTCGCCAACCAGCTGCTCTCGGCCTTGCGCCACGAATTCGGCGGCCACGTCGAGAAGCCGGCGGAGGGCGCAGCGTGAGCGAGCCGATCCCGGCGTCACGGGCCGGCCGAGGTGCCGGTGCCGCGCATTCCGACGCGCTCGTCGTATTCGGCTTCACCGGCGACCTGGCCAACAAGCAGATTTTCCCTGCCCTGTACCAGATGGTGAAGAAGGGCACGCTGACCGTGCCGGTGATCGGCGTGGCCTCCTCGATCCTGAGCGACGACGAGATGAGGAAGCGGGTGCGCGACAGCGTGGAGCACGACGGCAAGATCGACGACCCCGCCGCGTTCGACCGATTGCTCTCGCTCCTGCACTACGTCAGCGGCGACTACAAGGACCCGGCCACGTTCGAGGCCCTGAAGACCGCGCTCGGCCCGGCGCAACGGCCGGCGCACTACCTCGCCATTCCGCCGGCGCTGTTCGAAACGGTGATCAAGAGCCTTGGTGCAGCCGGGCTGGCGAAGAACGCGCGCGTCATCGTCGAAAAGCCGTTCGGCCGCGACCTCGCCTCGGCGATCGAGCTCGACGCCGTCGCCCATGCCGTGTTCCCGGAGTCGTCGATCTTCCGCATCGACCACTACCTCGGCAAGGAGGCGATCATGAATCTCCTCTATTTCCGTTTCGCCAACTCCTTTCTCGAGCCGATCTGGAATCGCCACTACGTGGCCAGCGTCCAGGTGACGCTGGCCGAAGACTTCGGCATCGGCCAGCGCGGCACCTTCTACGAGAGTGCCGGCGCCTTGCGCGATGTGATCCAGAACCATTTGTTCCAGATCGTCGCCCTGTTGGCGATGGAGCCGCCCGCGTACCAGGGCTTCACTGCGGTGCAGAGCGAAAAGGCCGGCGTCTTTCACGCCATGCGCCCGCTCACCGCCGCCGACATGGTTCGCGGGCAGTACGAGGGCTATCGCAACGAGAAGGACGTCGCGCCCGACTCCGACGTCGAGACCTTCTGCGCGCTGCGACTGTTCATCGATTCCTGGCGCTGGTCGGGCGTGCCGTGGTACCTGCGCACCGGCAAGCTGCTGGCGACCACCGCGGCCGAAGTGCTGGTGCAGCTGCGCCCGCCGCCGCAAAAGCTCTTCGACGACGCCTTCCCGCAAGACGGCCGCGCCAACTACGTGCGCTTCAAGCTGCAGCCGACGTCGGCGGTGGCGCGGGCGGCGCGCATCAAGCGGCCGGGCAAGGGTTTCATCGGCGACCAGCGCGAGCTCTATCTGTGCGACGACATGCAAGGCGGCGAGACGACCTACGAGCGCCTGCTCGGCGACGCGATGGTGGGCGACGGTTCGCTCTTCACCGGGCAGGACGCCGTCGAGGCGGCATGGGCCGTCGTCGACCCCGTGCTCGTCGACCACTCGCCATGCCTGCCGTATGCGCCGGGAAGCTGGGGCCCGACGGCGGCCGACGCGCTGATCGCCGGCGACGGCGGCTGGCACAACCCGACGACGGAAACCGGGCCGGAGCGTTGCCCGCCATGACCGGCCCGCGACCATGACCGCCGACGTCGTCTTCCTGCTCGACGTCGACAACACGCTGCTCGACAACGATCACATCATTGCCGACATGCGGCTGCACATCGCCGACGAATTCGGCGTCGCCAGCTCCGACCGCTTCTGGACGATCTTCGAGGCCCTGCGCGCCGAGGTCGGCTATGCCGACTACCTCGGTGCGCTGCAACGTTACCGGGCCGAGTTCGAGAAGCAGGAAGGCGGCGAGCAGCGGCTGCTCTCGATGTCGAGCTTCCTCATCGACTACCCGTTCCCCGATCGCCTCTACCCGCGCGCCCTCGAGGTCATCGCGATGTTCGGCAAGCTCGGGCCGACAGTGATCCTTTCCGATGGCGACGTCGTCTTCCAGCCGCGCAAGGTGCAGCGCTCCGGACTGTGGGACGCCGTCGACGGGCGGGTTCTGATCTACGTGCACAAGGAAAAGATGCTCGACGCCGTCGAGCATCGCTACCCGGCCAGGCGCTACGTGATGGTCGACGACAAGCAGCGCATCCTCACCGCCATGAAGGCGGTGTGGAAGCAGCGTCTCGTCACCGTCTTCCCGCGCCAGGGCCACTGCGCCAACGACCCGGCCAACCTCGCCCGCTACCCGGCCGCCGACCTCAGCGTTGATCGTGTCGGCGACCTGCTCGACCTCGACACCGCCTCGTGGCTGAACGCCGCGGCCCAGGAGAAAACATCATGAACGCCAACACCAAGGCACTGCACGACCTCGGGCAAAGCCTGTGGATCGACAACATCACGCGGGACATGCTCGCCGACGGGACATTGGCGAAATACATCGCCGAGCTGTCGATCACCGGCCTGACCTCGAATCCGACGATCTTCGAGCACGCGATCGGCACCGGGAACGCCTACGACGAGCAGATCGGCATGCTCGCCGGCCAGGGGAAGTCAGGCGAGGAGCTGTTCTTCGGGCTCGCCCTGCAAGACCTGACGCGAGCCGCCGACCTGTTCCGGCCAATCCACGATGCGACGAAAGGCGTCGACGGCTTCGTCTCGCTCGAGGTCTCGCCGCTGATCGTCGACGACACGGCCAGGACGATCGAAGCCGCGGCCCGTTTGAACAAGGCGGCGGCGCGGCCGAATCTCTACATCAAGATTCCAGGCACGGCTGCCGGCGTGAAGGCGATCGAGGAATCGATCTTCGCCGGCGTGCCGATCAACGTCACGCTGTTGTTCTCACGCGAGCACTACCTCGCGGTGGCGGAGGCCTACATGCGCGGCATCGAGCGGCGCATCGCCGCCGGGCTGAGCCCGGTGGTCGAGTCGGTGGCGTCTCTGTTCGTGAGCCGCTGGGACGTCGCGGTCAAGGACAAGGTCACGCCCGAGCTGCGCAACCGGCTCGGCATCGCCATTGCGCAGCGTACCTACAAGGCCTACCGCGACCTGCTCGCCTCGCCGCGCTGGCAAAAGCTCGCCGCGGCCGGCGCGCATCCACAGCGCGTGCTCTGGGCCAGCACCGGCGTCAAGGATCCGGCCGCGCCCGACACGCTGTACGTCGCCGCGCTCGCCGCGCCCGACACGGTCGACACCATTCCCGACAAGACGCTCCAGGCCTTCGCCGATCACGGCAAGCTCTCGGGCGTGATGGCGCTCGACGGTGGCGACGCGGAAGCGGTGATCGCCGAGTTCCGCGCGCAGGGCATCGACGACGACGCACTGGCCGCACAGCTGCAGCACGAAGGCGCCGACGCGTTCTCGAAGTCGTGGGCCAGCCTGCTCGGCGGCATCCAGGACAAGAGCGCCAAGCTCGCCGCGGCGACGTCGAGGTGAGCTCCGCCTGGCAAGCGCTAGCAGCGCATCACGAGGAGGTCGGCACGGCGCATTTGCGCGAGATCTTCGCGGGCGATGCCGGCCGCGGCGAGCGCCTCGGCCTGGAAGCCGCCGGCCTCTACCTCGACTACTCGAAGAACCGCGTCACCGACGAGACGATGAAGCTGCTCTTCGCGCTCGCCGCCGAGCGCGGCGTGCGCGAGCGCACGGCGGCGATGTTTCGCGGCGACGTGATCAACACCACCGAGAAGCGCTCGGTGCTGCACGTGGCCCTGCGCGCGCCGAAGGGCACGAAGCTCGTCGTCGACGGTACCGACGTGATTGCCGAAGTGCACGAAGTGCTCGACCGCATGAACGCCTTCGCCGATGCGGTGCGGAGCGGCCGCTGGCTCGGCCACACCGGCAAGCGGATGAAGAACGTCATCAGCATCGGCATCGGCGGCTCCGACCTCGGCCCGGTGATGGCTTACGAAGCGCTGCGTTTCTACAGCGATCGCGAGATGACTTTTCGCTTCGTCTCCAACGTCGATCCGACCGACCTGGTCGAAGCGACGCGCGACCTCGATGCCGCCGAGACGCTCTTCATCATCTGCTCGAAGACCTTCACCACGCTCGAGACGCTGACCAACGCGCACGCCGCGCGCGACTGGAGCGTCGGCCAGCTCGGTGACGACAAGTCGGTGGCGAAGCACTTCGTCGCCGTCTCGACCAACGACGCCGGCGTGAAGAAATTCGGCATCGCGCCCGAGAACATGTTCGGCTTCTGGGACTGGGTCGGCGGCCGCTACTCGATGGATTCGTCGATCGGCCTGTCGACGCTGATCGCCGTCGGCCCCGCGCAGTTCGGCGAGATGCTCGCCGGCTTCCACGCGATGGACGAGCATTTCCGCAGCGCGCCGATCGAGAAAAGCTTGCCGGCGCTGCTCGCCCTGCTCGCGATCTGGAACAACAACTTCCTCGGCGCCGCGACGCTCGCCGTGCTGCCCTACGACCAGTACCTCAAGCGCCTGCCGGCGTACCTGCAGCAGCTGACGATGGAGAGCAACGGCAAGCACGTGCAGCTCGACGGCCGGCACGTCGATGTCGAGACCGCACCCATCCTCTGGGGCGAGCCCGGCACCAACGGCCAGCA
>JANXWR010000476.1 GCA_025351025.1 Burkholderiales bacterium
GGCGCTGTTCGCGCTGCAGTCGGCGGCGACGCCGTCGTTTCGCTTCGCGCTCTACGCGCTGGTGCTCGCCGTCGGCGTGCTCGTCGGGCTGGAGATTCCGCTCGTCATGCGCATCCTGAAGCGCCACGCCGGATCGGGCGCCGGCGGTGGCCTGAAGAACCTGGTCTCGCAGGTGCTGACCTTCGACTACCTCGGTGCGCTCGCCGTCTCGATCGCCTTTCCCCTGCTCTTCGTGCCGCAGCTCGGGCTGATCCGCACCGGCGCCTTCTTCGGCCTCATGAACGCCAGCGTCGCCGTCTGGGCGCTCTGGATCTTTCGTGGCGAGGTGCGCCGCGCCGGCGCGCAGGCGCTCGCCTGCGTCCTGACCATCGCCGCGCTCGCCGCTGCCTTCGTCTTCGCCGACCAGGTCACGACCTGGGCCGAGGACCGCTTCTACGCCGACCGCGTCATCTACAGCGAGACCAGCGCCTACCAGCGCGTCGTCGTCACCTCGAGCTACGCCGGCGTGCGCCTCTTTCTCAACGGCAACCTGCAGTTCCATTCGCGCGACGAGTACCGCTATCACGAGGCGCTCGTCCATCCGGCGCTGTCGGCCGCCGGTAACCCGCGCCGCGTGCTCGTGCTCGGCGGCGGCGACGGCATGGCGGTGCGCGAGATCCTCAAGTACCCGAGCGTCGAGAAAGTGACGCTGGTCGAGCTCGATCCGCACATGACCGAGCTCTTCTCGACTATGCCGCTGCTGCGCGCACTCAACGCCGATTCGCTGCGCTCGCCGCGCGTCGAGATGGTCAACGCCGACGCCTTCGCCTGGCTCGAGCAGCACGACGAGATGTTCGACGCGATCGTCGTCGACTTCCCCGATCCGACCAACTTCTCGATCGGCAAGCTCTATACGAAGACCTTCTACGAGCTCGTCGACCGGCATCTGTCGGCGAGCGGCTACGCCGTCATCCAGACCACCTCGCCGCTGATCGCGAGAAAGAGCTTCTGGACCGTGGCGACGACGCTCGAGGCGGCCGGGCTCATGACGGCGCCGTACCACGCGCACGTGCCGAGCTTCGGCGAGTGGGGCTTCATCATCGCCAGTCGAAGGCCGTTCAAGCCGCCCGCCGCGTTGCCATCGGGCCTGCGCTTTCTCGACGTCGCCGGGCTCGCTGTGCTGTTCGAATTTCCGCCCGACATGGCGCGCGTTCCGACCGAGGTCAATCGCCTTTCCAACCAGGTGCTGGTGCAGACCTTCGAAGACGAATGGGGCAAGGTGCAGCGGTGAGCCGCACCTCGAACGGGCCGACGCGGCGTGGCGTGCTTGCCGCCTCGCTGTCCTTGCTCGCGCCGCTTGCCGCTTGCTCGCGCCACGCCGAGACGAGCTTCGACGGCGGCTGGGTCGGCGCCGCGCACGAGCGCGGCCATTTGCTGCGCGGGCCCGTGCCGGCGGCGAAGTCGGGCAGCCTGCCCGAGCCGGCGCTGGCACGCCGCGCCGGCGCCATCGTCATCGGTGCCGGCATCGCTGGACTGGCCGCGGCGCGCGCGCTGATGCGCGCCGGCGTCGACGACGTTCGCGTGCTCGAGCTCGAAGACACGGCCGGCGGCAACAGCCGCGGCCACGCCATCGCCGGCATGCGCTGCCCGCTCGGCGCGCACTACCTGCCTGTGCCCGGCGACCGCGCCGTCGAGGTGATCGAGCTGCTCGAAGCGCTCGGCGTGCGCAAGACCGAGCACGGCCGCGCTGTCTACGACGAACGCATGCTTTGCCACAGCCCGCAGGAACGCCTCTACATCGGCGGCGGCTGGCGCGAAGGCCTGCTGCCGCCGCTCGAGGCCTTGCCGACCTCGGAGTGCGCGGCCACGCTCGCCGACTACCGCGCCTTCAGCGCCGCCGTCGCCGAGGCTGGCGACCATGACGCGTTCATGATCCCGACCGCGCGCTCGCGCTGGAGCCCGGCGCTGACGGCGCTCGACGCGACGACGTTTTCCACCTGGCTCGACGCCCGCGGCCTGCATGCCCCTGCCTTGCGCTGGTATCTCGACTACTGCTGCCGCGACGATTACGGCGCCGGCGCGGCCCAGGTCTCGGCCTGGGCGGGGCTGCACTACTTCGCGAGCCGGCACGGCTTTCGCGCGCCGGGCGCCGACGCGCCGTCGGAAGCCGGCGAAGGCGTCCTCACCTGGCCCGAAGGCAACGCCTGGCTGGCCGAGCGGCTGGCGGCACCGCTCGGCGATCGTCTGCTGACCGGCCGCGTCGCGCTGCGCGTGCGCGAAGGTCGCGACGACGTCAGCGTCGATGCCTGGAACGCCGTCACGACGCAAAGCGAACGCTGGGTCGCGCCGCGCGTCGTGCTGGCGACGCCGCTCTTCGTTTCGGCGCGGCTGCTCGAGACGCCACCGGCGGCCTTGCGCGAAGCCGCCGCAGCGATGCGTTACGCGCCCTGGCTGGTCGCCAACCTGCATCTCGATACCGCCCTCGACGACCGGGCCGGCGCGCCGCCCTCCTGGGACAACGTGCCCTACGGCGACATCGGTCTCGGCTACGTCGATGCGATGCACCAGAGCACTCGGCCTTACGCCGGGCCGACCGTGCTCACCGCCTACCGCGAGCTCGGCGGCGACAGCGGCGTCGACATCGCGACGCACCGCGCGCAACTGCTGAACGAGGACTGGCGCAGCTGGGCCGATCGCATCGTCGCCGGGCTCGCCGTGCTGCACCCGGACCTGCCCGCCAAGCTGCGCCGCGCCGACCTCATGCGCTACGGCCACGCGATGAGCATTCCCGCGCCCGGCGTGCGCAGCAGCGCTGCCTTGCAGGCACTGGCCGCGCCGCAGCGGCGCGTCCACTTCGCGCATGCCGACCTGTCGGCCTACTCGGTGTTCGAGGAGGCGTTCTTTCACGGCACGCGCGCCGGGCGCGCCGCCGCCGCGGCGTAGTCCTTCGGCGCCGGCGCTCGGGCAGGCAGGCCAGTGCCCCGCCAGGGCGATAGCATGCCCGCTCTGCCGCCTTCGATCTAGCCCGTACACGCCGTCATGAACCGTCGCCCGGATCCGGCCGCCACGCGCAGGCTCGAGCGAAACTCCTTCTTCATCCTGCTCGGCGTGCTGACGATCGCGCTCG
>JANXWR010000478.1 GCA_025351025.1 Burkholderiales bacterium
GTCTTCGGGCTGAGCATCAGCTCGACGGCGATGTCCGACAGGCGCTTGCCGGAGGCGATCATCACCAGCGTCTGCAGTTCGCGGTCGGAGAGCTTCTCGTGCGCGTTCGCGATCATCGGCGTGGTCAGGCTCTCGACCAGCATCTGCGCGATCTCCGGCGTCACGTACTTGCGGCCCTGCGCGACGGTGCGCACCGCGGTGACGATCAGCGCCGGATCTCCACCCTTGTTGACGTAGCCGAACGCGCCCGCGCGCAGCGCCCGGATCGCGTACTGGTCCTCCGGGTACATCGAGACCACCAGCACGCGCATCGGGGTGTTCTCGTCCTTCAGCACATGCAGCACGTCCAGCCCGCTGCGCCCGGGCAGGTTGATGTCGAGCACCAGCACGTCGGCCGTGCGCTCGCGCATCAGCACGCGCAACTCGCCGTAGTCGCCGGCTTCGCCGACGACCTCGATGTCCGGCGCGTCCGAGAGCGTGTCGCGGATGCCGCGCCGGATCAGCGCGTGGTCGTCGCAGAGAAAGACCTTGATCATCGAAAAGCCCGCCTCGTTCCAGCGTTCACAGCGCGCCCCATTGACTCGGGTCGTCGGCGTCGTGCACTGGTGCCGAGGGTATCTCAACGAAACCCAGCGGGCTCAGCGGCACGGACAGGATCATGATCGTGCCGCCCGCGCCGCTGCTGAGCTCGACCCAGCCGCCGACGGTGCCGGCGCGCTCGTGCAGGCCGCGGATGCCGAACGAGCGCGCCTTGGCGAGGTCGTCGGCGCTCAGGCCGCGGCCGTTGTCGCTGATCTCGAGCGACAGCACGCCGCCCGCCAGTGACAGGTCGACCTGCACGCGGCTCGCCTGTGCGTGCTTGGTGATGTTCGTCAGCGCCTCCTGCGCGGTGCGGTAGGCGACCAGCGGCACCCCCGCGGGCAGGTCGTGCGCATCGACCGGCAGGCGGATCGCGCAGTCAATGCCGGTGCGCCGCTCGAACCGGCTGGCGAGCCAGTGCAGCGCGGCGACCAGGCCCTGATCGAGGATCGCGGGCCGCAGGTTGTGCATGATCCGCTGGCTCGACTCGACGGCGTGGCTCACCGTCTCGATCGCCGACTGCACCCGCGAAACGACCTGCGGCGAGCTCGAGTGCCTCGCGATCCAGGCAAGATCGAACTTCAACGCCGTCAGCGAGCCGCCCACGTCGTCGTGAATCTCGCGCGCGATCGCCGCGCGCTCCTGCTCGATGCTGGTCTGCAAGTGCTGGGCAAGCTCGTGCAAGCGCTGCTTGGAAGCGACCAGATCGCGATCGGCCTTGACGCGTGCGCGCTTGGTCTCGGCCGCGTCGACGGCATGCAACAATGCCGGCACGAGGCGCGCGAGGTGATTCTTCTGCAGGTAGTCGCTGGCGCCGTGGCGCATCGCTTCCACCGCGGTGTCTTCGCCGATCTCGCCCGAGACGAGGATGAAAGGCACGTCGCGCGCGTTGGCCTTCAGCAGCTCGAGGGCGACCAGACCGCTGAAGCCCGGCAGGTTGTAGTCGGACACGACCAGGTCCCAGGGCTCGTCGAGCGCTTCGAGAAACGCCGCCTCGGTTTCGACGCGGCGTGTTTGCGCCATGAGACCGCCGCGCACCATATGGGCCAGCAACAGCTCATGGTCGAGTTCGGAATCCTCGAGATGGAGAATCCGGAAGACGCGATCCCTGGTCGCTGGCGGCATGGCGCCGAGTATGCCGCTCGGGCATGGCGATCAAGGCGGGGGCGAGTTCCTTCGCTTCGCTCAGGATGACAAAACGCACATCCCGCCCCTGTCGTTCTGAAACGCAGGCGCTGTCATCCTGAGCGAAGCGAAGGATCTCGTCGCCCGTCACACATCCGCCGCCTGGCGCAGCGTCCGCACCACCGGCCGCGTCAGCACCTCGCGCAATCCCCACCAGCCCGCCGCGAGCGCGAGCAGGGCGCCGGCGATGCCTCCGGCCAGCGGCACGAAGGGCGATGGATTCCAGCTGAACTCGAACACATAGCGCGCCAGCGCCCAGCTCACCGCGATCGCCGCTACTGACGCCAGCACGCCGGCGAGCGCGCCGACGCCGAGCAGCTCGGCGCGCTGCACCTGCGCGAGCAGCCGGCTGCTCGCACCGAGCGCTCGCATCACCGCGAACT